>CALNCF010000244.1 GCA_937875035.1 uncultured Sphingobacteriaceae bacterium
GGCGTGTCGCCTTTCGAACGCTTTAAGCTGGGCGGCGATGGGTTAACCGGCTTCGACTTCCTGGCAGGTTCGGAAGTGATCGGCTTAAGAGGATATGCGAATAACTCGATCATCCCGAATGCTAATTTCAAGAACATGGGAAGTCCGATCTTCAATAAGTTCACCCTGGAGCTGCGTCACCCGATCACCCTGAATCAACAGGCAACGATCTACGCGCTTACGTTCTTCGAGGGAGGAAATACTTATGCGGAGTTTAAGGACTTCTCCCCGTATGCATTCAAGCGTTCGGCGGGTGTGGGTGTGCGGATCTTCCTGCCGATCTTCGGGTTGCTGGGACTGGATTACGGGTATGGATTTGACGAGATTCCCGGGAACCCTGGTGTGAACAAGGGGCAATTCCACTTCTCGATCGGCCAGCAGTTTTAATGCGGTATAACGGCTGTGTTACACAGACCGGGAATTATATGTTTTTTGGAAATTATTCGTTATTTAGGTCAACGTATCATAATCTGATCATACTATGAAAAAGTTATTAATTGCCTGTTCACTCGTATTGTTTTCGGTGATGGCACACGCGCAAACCAAGTTTTGTTTCGTCGATTCGGAGTATATCCTGAAGCATATCCCTGAGTATAAATCAGCTCAGCAGCAGCTGGACGACCTTTCCGAGCAATGGCAGAAGGAAGTGGACACGAAATACGCGGAAATTGAAAAGCTGTATAAATCGTACCAGGCTGAGCAGGTATTGCTGTCGGAAGACATGCGTAAAAAACGCGAGCAGGAGATTGTAGACAAGGAAAAAGCGGTGAAAGACTTCCAGAAGCAAAAGTTCGGCTTCCAGGGTGACCTGTTCAAACGTCGCGAAGAACTGGTGAAACCGATCCAGGACCGTGTTTTTGAAGCGGTGAACAAGTACGCCGAGCAGTACAGCTACGGGGTGATCTTTGATAAATCGGGCGACGCGACCATGCTTTATTCAAGCTCCAAGCTGGATAAAAGCGCCGACATCGTTACCGCGCTGGGTTATAAGCCAGGCGATTTCAGCGGTGAGAAATCGGCAAAATCGGGTGCTAAAACCGATCCGAAGAAAAAATAAATGTTATATTCGGCCAAAATATTTAATGACACACAATGAAGAAAATCTTTAATCTTTTTTTAATCGCTGCGTTTTGCCTGGTGGGTATGATAAGCGCGAATGCACAAGCCCTGAAATTCGGCCATATTAATTCTGCCGACCTGCTGGCAGCCATGCCGGAGATCAAGGACGCGGAGAAAAAATTACAGGAATTCAGCGCTACCTGAGGGGCAATTGAAAGTAATGACCAACGAGTATCAAACCAAGGTTACTTCTTTCCAGAGCCAGGAAGCCAGCATGGCAGATCCGATCCGCCAGTCTAAGATAAAAGAGATTACAGATCTTGAAAACCGGATCCAGGATTTCCAGCAAACGGCACAGGAATCGATCTCCAAGAAAAAAGAAGAGATCTATGCGCCGATCCTGAAAAAAGCAGAAGACGCGATCGTTGTTCTGGCAAAGGAAAAAGGATATGCTTACGTATTCGATACCAGCCTGGGCGCGACCATTTATGCACAGGAATCGGACGATATGATGGACATCGTTAAGAAGAAATTAGGCATCACCGCTGCCGCACCGGCACCTGCGGTTGCACCTAAAAAATAATACGACCTGATAGTCGTGAAAAAAGCCGCAGTATTCCTGCGGCTTTTTCTTTTTATGACGAAGCAGTAAGCCTCCCGGTTTCACTGCGCTTCAGGCCTCTGCGGAGATCTCAGCTAAATCACCGAAAGCTATCGCTACTCCATAACTTTTTGTAGCTTTGGAGTGTTTCCGTAAAGAATGGTCTTTTACCTCGTTTCCATATTCATTGTGGCATTTATTGCCTTGTATGCGCTTATGGCTGTATGGGCCGAGCGTAAGGTATCTGCCTATATGCAGAACCGCCTGGGACCAATGGAAACCGGTAAGTTCGGGTTGTTCCAGACCTTTGCCGATATTATCAAGCTTATTCAGAAAGAAGATATTGTTCCGACAGCTGCCGATAAGGCGCTGTTCTTTATCGCCCCGGTGCTGGTATTCCTGTCGGTGTTCATGGGCTTTGCCGCCCTGCCGGTTACCTACGGGTATATCAGCTCAGACATCAGCCTGGGTGTGTTCTACCTGCTGGCGGTGGTTTCCATTGAAGTGGTGGGCATCCTGATGGCCGGCTGGTCATCCAACAACAAATACGCATTGCTGGGCTCGGTACGCTCGGTCGCCCAGATCATCTCTTACGAGATTCCGGCTGTGATCGCGGTGCTTTCTGTGGTGATGCTCTGCGGTTCGCTGAACCTGCAGGACATTACCATGCAGCAGGGCATCTATGCCGCCGACCCGATCTATTTCTTAGGGATATGGAAAGTGAATGCCGTTGGAGGTTTCCCGGCATGGCATATTTTCCAGGCGCCGCATCTCCTTATTGCTTTCTTCATTTATTTTACCGCCTCGCTGGCAGAATGTAACCGTGCGCCTTTCGACATCCCGGAAGCGGAGTCGGAGATCGTGGCGGGCTTTCATATTGAGTACAGCGGCTTTAAGTTCGCCGCCCTGTTCCTGGCCGAGTACGCCATGATGTTTTTGGTTTCGATGATTGCCGTGGTGCTGTTCCTCGGTGGATGGAATACGCCTTTGCCGAACATCGGTTCGCTGGCGCTGGCCGACTGGACATCGGGTGTTGCCTGGGGTGTCTTCTGGATCATCGGTAAGTCTATGGTGATGGTGCTGATCCAGATGTGGGTACGCTGGACATTCCCGCGGTTCCGTATGGACCAGCTCATGTCATTCTGCTGGAAAGTATTGATCCCGGTATCATTTGGTTGTATGCTGATTTCCGCTATCTGGAAACTGGCCGTTATATAAGCGCTATGGGAAACGCAGATCATATCAAACGGAACAATTGGCTGCAACGCCTTACAGGCTTGTGGCGGGGAATGCTGCTGACCTTATCCTACACGATCCGCAGAGGAAAGCGTAAGAATGCAGGTCCGAAATCGGATCAGTATTTCGAGCAGGTGCAAGGAACTGTCACCCTGCAATACCCGCATGAAAAGCTGCCCGTACCCGAGAACGGACGTTACCAGCTTCACGTGGAGATCGACGACTGTATTGTCTGCGATCTGTGCGCGAAGATCTGCCCGGTCGACTGCATCGACATCATCTCGATCAAATCGGTAGAGGATATGGGCAAGACCTCCGACGGAACGACCAAACGTTTGCATGCCGCTAAGTTCGATATCGATATGGGCAAGTGTATGTTCTGCGGATTGTGCACGATCGTTTGTCCGACGGAATGTATTATCATGACGGATGAATACGACCGCAGCTTTTCCGATCCGAAGGAGCTGATCTACCCGTTCTCCTTCATGACCGAGGCGGAAGCAGAAGAAAAAAGAGCTGCCCTGGCGAAATCGGAGGCAGAAAAGAAAGCCGCCAAAGAGGCTGCGTTGAAAGCAGCGCAGGAAGCAAAGAAAAAAGCAGAAGACCAATGAGCGTATATACCCTGATCTTTTATTTTTTTGGTTTGATGATGCTCGCGTCGGCCTTGTATGCCGTGATCAGCACGAACCTGGTACGCTCGGTGTTCTCCCTGTTCCTCACGTTCTTTTCGGTGGCGGGGATCCTTGTCTTTACACGCGCCGATTATTTAGCGATCTCGCAGCTGATGATCTATGTAGGAGGAATCCTGGTCGTGCTGCTGTTCGGGATCATGCTTTCCGATAAGAATGTACTGGAGCTCGTGGGCCGCAAGGGAAGGAAGGCTATTGCGGCTTCTGTACTGAACCGTGTACTGGGAGCAGGGCTCGCCTTGCTTTTATTCGCAGTGCTGGCCTGTGTGTTCCTGGATGATGGCTGGAAAAGCGTTGTCAGCGAATCTCAGCAGGCAGAGCCGATCCAGTCGACCGGCTTTATGATGATGACCACGTACCTGCTGCCTTTCGAGATGATCTCCTTGTTATTGCTGATGGCCCTGATCGGCGCGGCATACATTGCACGTAAACCTAAACACAACAGATAATGAGCACGATACCCCTGGAACATTTTCTTCTGATGTCGGCAGCTTTGTTCTGCATCGGTCTGTACGCGGTGCTGACACGGCGGAACCTGGTGATCATGCTGATCGGCATTGAGCTGATGGTGAATGCCGGCGTGATCAACCTTGCCGCCTTCGGAGCCTTCGAGACCTCGCATCATGAAGGACAGATGATGGGCATTTTTGCCATCGTGCTTTCGGCCGCTTCGGTAGCTGTCGCGCTGGCGATCATCTTAAAAGTATATCAACAGTTTAACACGATCGAGCCCGGCAAGATCGATACCCTTAGAAATTAATGCAGGCACAGGCGCTACATACCTTTCCCCTGAACACGATCACCCTTTTGGGGCTGACCGTGCTGCTCCTGCCTTTGCTGGCTTCGGCGCTGATCGCCGCATGTGCGAAACTCTTCGGTAAGAAGAGCCATGTGGTGGCTTTGCTGGCCAGCATCCCCGCGCTCTTACTTTCGATGTTTATCCTTACGCAGGTGTGGAACAGCTCCTCGGCACAATCGGATATCCGCTGGATCAGCATCGGGACGGTTTCTATCCATACCGGTATACTGATCGATGCTACCTCGGCGCTGATGCTGGTGATGGTCTCGTTCATTGCGACCTTAGTGCAGGTATTCTCCGTTTATTATATGAAGGGCGATGAGGGTTACGCGCGTTACTTCGCGTATCTCAGCCTCTTTGTGTTCGCCATGTTCGGACTGGTCTTGGCTGATAATCTCCTATGGCTTTATATCTGCTGGGAGCTGGTAGGCTTTTGTTCTTACCTGCTCATCGGCTTCTGGAGGGAACGTGATGCGGCTTCGCAGGCGAGCAAGAAAGCCTTCCTGATGAACCGGGTCGGCGACCTGGGCTTCCTGGTGGGACTCTTTATCCTGTATAGCCAGTTCTCTACGTTCGACCTGTCGGCGCTGGGAATATCCAGCCAGGCGATCCTGCATGGAGATGCTTCTTTCTTGTCGCACATCGCGGTATCTGATATTTACTGGCTGCACGCGGCGGGTTTTTGCCTGCTGATAGGAGCTCTTGCCAAATCGGCGCAGTTCCCCTTACATACCTGGCTTCCGGATGCCATGGAAGGACCTACTCCTGTATCCTCCCTGATCCATGCGGCTACGATGGTCGTAGCAGGGGTGTACCTGCTTATTCGTATGTCGCCGGTGTTCAGTCCGGAGGTGTTGACCACCATTGCCTTTGCCGGGGCCTTTACGGCTTTTATGGCAGCGACCATCGCCGCCGTTCAACAGGATATTAAAAAGGTATTGGCGTATTCTACCATTTCGCAATTAGGCTATATGGTGATGGCAGTAGGGGTAGGCTCTACGGCTGCTGCGTTCATTCACCTGCTTACCCATGCCTTTTTCAAGTGCCTGCTGTTCCTGGCGTCGGGGGTGATCATTCACGAGCTTAAGCATTATTTTGAGCACGAGGGGATGCATAAGGATTCGCAGGATATGCGTAACATGGGCGGCCTCCGTAAAAAATTACCGCTTACTTTTTATACCTACAGCATCGCTGCCGCTGCGCTTGCCGGTCTGCCGTTCTTTACGGGTTTCCTGTCGAAGGATGTGATCCTGGCCCAGTCGCTGTATTGGTCGGCAGCACAGGGCGAAGTCCTCGCGTACCTGGTGCCCTTCTTTGGTTTTGCCACGGTGCTGCTCACCGCGTTCTATATTACGCGCCAGTATGTGCTGGTATTTTTTAAGAAGAGCGATGTTGATTTCCCGGTATTTAAGGAGCCTGTTCTTGTAAAGATACCGCTGGTATTGCTGGCGGCCTGCTCCCTGTTCCCTTTGTTTTCCCTTCATCCTTTTTCCTTAGAAAACTCTGTACTGGCCGAAGGCCTGAACCTCGATATTAAGCATCTTCCGCTGGTACCCCTGGGTTCGGTGATCCTGCTTATGACAGGAGCCGGCTGGGCTTACGCGATCTATGTGAAAGGATTGATCAGCCCGTTATCTTCAGGAAGCATCCTGCGGAAGTTTTTATATAAGGGCTGGTATATTGATGAGCTCTACCAGGCGCTGTTCATCCGGCCGGTGGTAGCTGTTTCGGGGTGGATGAAAGAATTTGATACGAAGGTGATCGACGGATTTGTTAATTTCCGGTACTGGTCCGGCGTTTGGCAGCTTTCATCAGCTGGTTCGACCGGGTGGTGATCGATGGTATCGTAAACGGGTTGGCACGGCTTGCCGGGCTGGCCGGTAATATGATCCGCCTGGCGCAGACGGGAAGCATACAGGGGTATATAGGTATGGCCGTATTCGGGCTCATCATCCTGTACGTTATTACCCGGGTTATCTGATTATAAAATGAGTGTAGGTCCTGTAGATATTACAGGTTGATATAACATAAAGAAAGAATGGGTTATCTGTCATTATTGATTTTTTTGCCATTGTTTTTCGCATTGGTCATCTGGGTACTGCCTAAGCGCTTTGAGCCCATGTTCCAGGCGTTGAGCATTGGGGTAAGCGCGGCACAGGTCATTATCAGCGCGGCTTTGTATTATATGTATTCGCTTTCGCCCGAGGGCTTCCGCTTCGCGGAGCATGCCGACTGGATCTATTTGCAGCTGGGCACGCTGGGCAGCCTCGATATTGATTACTTCGTAGCGGTGGATGGCCTGTCGGTAGGGCTGGTGCTGCTTACCAGCATCGTGATGTTCATTGCAGCTATCGCCAGCAACGAGATCAAAGAAAACAAGCGTGGTTACTTTGCCTTATTCAACCTGCTGGGTACCGCTGTGATGGGGGTGTTCTGCGCGCTCGACTTCTTCCTGTTCTATGTATTCTATGAGCTGATGCTCCTGCCGCTGTATTTCCTGATCGGTATGTGGGGCGGACCGAACCGCGAATACGCTTCGGTCAAATTCTTTATTTATACCCTCTTCGGTTCCGTGTTTATGCTGCTGGTAATGGCGGGCCTGTATTTTTCGGTGACCGATCCCGGTACCGGTCATCATACCTTCAACATGCTGCACATGATGGACGAAGCGAACTACAGTCGCGACGCGATCTTCTCCATCGGTTCGGAGCAGGCCGTGCTCTTCGGTTTGCCTGCGCGGCTCATCGGCTTCGCGGTGCTGTTCATCGCTTTCGCGATCAAGATACCGGTGGTACCCTTGCATACCTGGCTGCCCGACGCGCACGTGGAAGCGCCTACACCGATCTCTATTATCCTGGCAGGTATCCTGCTGAAGATCGGAGCCTATGGCATCATCCGTTTATGCCTCGGGATCTTCCCCGACGGGCAGGTGTACTTCAGCTACTGGATCGGAGTGATCGGTATGGTGTCGATCCTGTACGGGGCTTTCAACGCCCTGGCTTCGTCCGACCTGAAACGCATGATCGCTTTCTCCTCGATCTCGCATATGGGCTTCGTGGTACTTGGTATCGCATCTCTTACCTCCGAAGGGCTGAACGGCGCGGTGTACCAGATGATCAGCCACGGTGTCTTATCAGCCATGCTCTTCTTCATCGCGGGTGTATTATACAACCGTGTGCACGATCGCTATATTCCTAATTTCAGGGGGCTTGCCTTGCAGATGCCCCGTTATACAACCTTCGTGGTGATCGCTTTCTTCGCGTCCCTGGGGTTGCCGGGCATGTCGGGCTTTATCGGCGAGGTCTTTACATTGATGGGCGCCTTTAAGTCGGAGTCGGTGAACCAGCTCCTGCCGCGCTGGTTCGCGATCGTATCGGCTACAGGGATCCTGTTCGGCGCCGCTTATTTCCTGTGGACCTTACAGCGGATGTTCTTCGGGGCACGCCGTTTCTTCGGGGGTGAGGCCTGGCACCGGGCGCTGACCGACCTGAGCGCGCGCGAGCTTTTCGTATTGCTGCCGCTTGGACTGACCACTATTATACTGGGGGTATATCCTTCCATTATCTTTGATGTAACGAATCTTTCTATGAATACGATCGCCGATCATGCATACCGTTCAGGATCGGTCTATCTGAATATGTTAAAAGTTATTTTCGGGTTATAGTTGAATGATGAATAATTTGAACGCTACTGTATTGCTGGAGCAGATCACCGGGAGCCTGCCGTATTTCCTGCCGGAGATCGTATGCTCGCTCGTATTCATCGTGGCCATCTTCATCGATCTTTTTACCCGTAAGCAAAGCCGTTCGCTGGTACCCTTCTTTGTATTTGCAGGCTTACTGCTGGCGCTGTTCTTTACCCTCGACCAGTTCCGTATGGTGAAGGAAGAGATATGGCTCTTCAACGGGATGATCCGCCTGAGCCCGGCCGGGATCATTTATAAGCTGCTATTCTTGCTGGCGGCTATGGTTACACATATTCTTTCGATCCGCAGCAAAGCCATCCGCCTCGCGCCAAAGGGTTATGCCGAATTCTTTATTATGCTGCCGGTGTTCATTGTCGGCCTGAATATCATGAGCATGTCTTCGCACCTGCTGATGATATTCTTAGGGATGGAGATGGTGTCGATTGCGTCTTACATACTCGTAGCCTATATGGCAGAGCAGCCGCGAAGTGCGGAAGCTGCCGTGAAGTACGCGCTGTTCGGCGCCCTGTCATCGGCCGTGATGCTGTATGGCATTTCCCTGCTGTACGGTTTAACGGGAACACTGAGCCTGCAGGGCAGCACCTTCCTGGCGAACCTCTCCAAAGCACCTGAATACATTTCAGCTCTTGCCATCCTAATGGTGCTGGCCGGTTTTCTTTATAAGATCTCGGCGGTACCCTTTCATTTCTATGTACCCGATGTGTACGAAGGCACGCCCGCCCCGGTGATCGCTTTCCTGAGTACGGCGCCCAAGGCTGCCGGCTTCGCGGTACTCTTTACGTTTATCGGGGTGTTCACCCTGCCCATGGAATCCTATCACCTGGTATGGCCCAAGTTCAACTGGGAGAACATCCTTGTATTCATTTCCATCTGTACCATGACGCTGGGTAACCTCTCGGCCCTGGCACAGAAGAATGTGAAGCGGATGATGGCTTATTCAAGCATCGCGCATACCGGCTTTATGATGATGCCCCTGCTGGTCTTTTCGGAGATGAGCGCAGCTTCTCTGGTGTTTTACATCGTCGTATATGTGCTGATGAACCTGGCTATTTTTCTCCTCGTCGGTCATATGGAAGACGCGTATGGCGCTACGGAATTAGAGTCGTATAAAGGGTTGGCGGCTTTCAATCCCCTGCTCTCCGTGTGCATGGTTATTGTGCTGGCATCCCTGGTCGGGCTGCCGCCCACGGGAGGCTTTACGGGTAAGTTCCTGGTGTTCTCTTCGGTGCTCGAAGCCTATCGCATCAGCCATAACCCCTGGTTATTGTATCTGCTGGTGGCCGCTGTGCTGAATACCGTGATCGCGCTGTTCTTTTACCTGCGCCTGCCTTTGTACATGTATTTCCGTAAGGCTGAAAAGATATACACCTCGAAAACACCACTCTATTTATTAGTAATCATGTGCCTGCTCGTTGCGGGGATCCTAATGGCGGGCGTGTTCCCGAGTGAGCTGGTGAAATGGATATCGGCCCATACGGCCGAAACCGCGCAGATCCGGTTTAAATAGTCTTCCGGCTGATCTATATCAGCTTTTTTATGGGGATGATCCCCTTATCTTTGTGCCGGGTCAAACAATCTGCCCGAAATCAGATTATAGTCATTATGGTAATTTCCTCAAAAGAATAACGATATGATCATCGAACAAATCTATACCGGGTGCCTTGCACAAGGTGCATATTATATCCAGTCGGGAAACGAGGCCGCGATCATCGATCCCTTGCGCGAAGTAAACCCTTATATCCAGAAAGCGGAGAAGCAGGGCGCAAGCATTAAGTATGTGTTCGAAACGCATTTTCATGCCGACTTCGTTTCGGGGCATATCGACCTGGCTCAAAAAACCGGGGCAACGATCGTGTATGGTCCGAATGCGGAAACCTCGTTCAACAGCTACACGGCCAAGGATGGTGAAGAGTTCATGATAGGGAAGCTCACGATTCGTGTGCTTCATACGCCGGGGCATACCATGGAATCTACCTGTTATCTTTTACTGGATGAAAATGGTAAGGAGTACTGCGTATTTACCGGCGATACCCTGTTCATAGGTGATGTGGGTCGTCCGGACCTTGCGCAGAAATCGGACCTGACCATGAACGACCTGGCCGGGCACCTGTACGATTCGCTTCATAACAAGATCATGGTCTTGCCGGATGAGGTGATCATTTACCCTGCGCATGGTGCGGGCTCTGCCTGCGGTAAGAACATGAGCAAGGAAACCTTCGATACCCTGGGCCATCAGAAAGAATTTAACTACGCCCTGCGGGCTAAGAATAAGGAAGAGTTTGTAGAAGCAGTGACGGATGGCTTATTGCCTCCGCCGGCTTACTTCCCTCAGAATGTCATGATGAACAAGCTGGGCTACGAGAGCATCGACCAGGTGCTGGCACAAGGGAACCGTGCGCTGAGCGCTGCGGAATTTGAGCAGATGGCTGATCTTCATGATGCCCTCGTGCTGGATACGCGCCCCGCGCAGATCTTCGCGAAAGGCTTTATCCCGGGCTCGGTAAACATTGGCCTCGACGGACAATTCGCTCCCTGGGTAGGCGCCCTGATCACCGACCTGAAGCAGCCGATCCTGATCGTGGCTCTTGATGGAAAGGAAGAAGAAACCGTAACCCGCCTGGCGCGTGTAGGCTATGATCATTCCCTGGGATTTCTGAAGGGGGGTATCGATGCCTGGACAGCAGCCGGTAAGGAATCGGATACCATTGATACCATCCCTGCGCAGGAGTTCGCGGATCGTTTCAGCGGGGATTCCCTGGTGATCGATGTACGCAAGGAATCCGAGTACCGTGCGGAGCATGTAGACGAAGCCTATAACCGTCCGCTGGATGTGATCAATGAATGGACCCCATCCATCGACAAGGAAAAACATTTCTTCCTGCATTGTGCAGGAGGCTACCGCTCCATGATCGCGGCATCCATATTAAAGGCCAGGGGAATCAGTAATTTTACGGAGGTGGCTGGCGGCTTCTCCGCGATCTCCAAGACTGGCATCCCGAAAACGGATTTCATCTGCCAATCGAAGCTACAGCAGGTGTAAACAGAATAGCTATTACATAAAGGCATGAGAGATCATGCCTTTTGTTTTTTGGCGGGATGTTTTTTTTCGAAACAAATAAAATAGGAAAACAGCCGCGTATCCTGCTCTCGGGGAATGCTCCGGGGGCCGGTCGTCATTAAAAAATACGGGTATCAGGCGGAATGGCAGGCGATGCTTTGGCAGGCTCTGGCAATTTCATTTTAAGGCTGTTTCACCCGAAAAAATATGTATTTTTGTGCCTTAGAAGTTCATCCATGAGCGATCAGATCAAACATGAGTGCGGAATAGCATTCATCCGATTATTAAAACCACTCTCTTTTTACCAGGAAAAATACGGCACGGCCCTTTATGGACTGAATAAGCTGTACCTGCTGATGTCGAAACAACAAAACCGGGGCCAGGACGGAGCCGGGGTAGCGACCATCAAGCTGGATATTCCCCCGGGACAACGCTACATCAGCCGTCACCGCTCCACTTCCAAGAACGCGGTAGCCGAGATCTTCGAATACATCCAGCATAAATTCGCGGATGTGCAGAAGAACGATCCCGAAAAAATGAAGGACACTCAATGGCTGAAGGAGAACATCAGCTTCACGGGTGAGCTGCTCTTAGGTCACCTGCGTTACGGCACCTTTGGCGGGAACAGCATTGAGAACTGTCACCCTTTCCTGCGCCAGAATAACTGGCTTACCCGTAACCTGATCGTGGCGGGGAATTTCAATATGACCAATGTTGATCAGCTGCTCAATCAATTGTACGAGCTGGGGCAGCATCCGAAGGAACAGGCCGATACCATTACGGTGCTGGAAAAGATCGGGCATTTCCTTGATGACGAGAACCAGAAATTATTCGATCATTATAAGCAGGCAGGGCACAGCAATGTCGAGATCACCCGGCTTATTGCCGAGCATATCGATGTGCCGAACATACTGACCCGCTCTGCGAAGAACTGGGACGGCGGCTATACGATCTGCGGAATGATGGGTCATGGCGATGCCTTTGTGATGCGCGACCCTTCAGGCATCCGTCCGGCATTCTATTATATGGATGATGAAGTGGTAGTGGCTACCTCTGAGCGTCCGGCTATACAGACAGCATTCAATGTGCCGATCGGGGAGATCCGTGAGATCAGGCCGGGACATGCCCTGGTGATCAAGAAGAACGGCGTAGTATCGGAAGAGATGTTCCGGGAGCCCCTGCAGCCGCAGTCATGCTCATTCGAACGCATCTATTTCTCGAGAGGGAACGATGCTTCCATTTACCGGGAACGTAAGCAGCTGGGGCGCCTGCTTTGCAACGACATCCTGAAAAATGTAAACTACGACCTGCAAAACACAGTATTCTCTTATATCCCGAATACGGCCGAGGTAGCATTTTACGGCATGGTCGAAGGGATCCATAAATACATCAAGCAATACCAGAAAGAACATATCCTCAACAAGCAATGCCAGCTTAATAATGAAGAGCTGGAAGAGCTGCTGAGCATGTCGCCAAGGGTAGAAAAGATCACCCTGAAAGACGCGAAGCTGAGAACCTTTATTACCCAGGATGCCGATCGCCAGGATATGGTGGCACATGTGTACGATACGACCTATGGCATTGTGCAGGACAATAAAGATAACCTTATCGTGCTGGACGATTCGATCGTACGGGGAACGACCCTGAAGCAGAGCATCCTTCGTATCCTCGACCGTTTGAAGCCAAAGAAGATCGTGATCGTTTCTTCAGCTCCGCAGATTCGTTACCCGGACTGCTACGGGATCGACATGTCGAGAATGGGAGAGTTCGTTGCCTTCCAGGCCGCGATCGCTTTGCTGAAAGAGCGTGGCATGGAATCGCTGATCAACCAGGTGTACGAACAGTGCAAGGCCCAGGTCGACCTGCCGGTAGAAGAGATTCAGAATTATGTAAAGGGTATTTATGCGCCGTTCAGTGTAGCGGAAATTTCCGCGAAGATCGCAGAGATCGTTAAGCCGGAAGGCATACACGCGGAGGTAGAAGTGATCTATCAAACGATCGAGAACCTGCACAAGGCCTGCCCGGATCATACCGGCGACTGGTATTTCTCCGGCGACTTCCCGACCCCGGGAGGGATGAAAGTGGTGAACAAAGCCTTTATCAATTATATTGAAGGAAACAACCAGCGGGCTTACTAAAGCCTGATACAAAAAAAAGGCCGGTGAATAATTCGCCGGCCTTTTTTTATGGATAAGTCTGCGCTTATTTCGCGCGCTGAAGAATGACCTCTTCTATTTCTGTAAAACGTTTGCCATCGTCGAAGTCTGTTTCTGTCTTGGTCAGGATCATCTTGTCGCCATCAAAGCGGAAGGTATAATGATCCTTGCCACGTTCGTTGGCTCCGATGTATAGCTTCTCACCGTCCAGGCGGTATGGAATCTCCTTGCTTTTCTTTCCAAAAGCCTCGGTAATACGCAGGCTGTTTCCTGCTAAAAATTCGTACTGTTTTTCACCGGCTTCATAGTGTTTGTTTTCGGTCTTAACGGATGTTCCCTTACGGATCTTTTTTTCCTGCTTGGAAATTACTTCCCATTTGCCGTTGAGTTTTGTCCCGGAGGTTTGCGCGTACGCGTCGGAGA
>CALNCF010000245.1 GCA_937875035.1 uncultured Sphingobacteriaceae bacterium
CTCTACATTTGATCAGCCGGGTACCGATCCGCGCACCGAGGGCCCCGGTGCGTCACTCGCGAGGGATCCCGTCCCGGTAACTAAAACGATCCGTTACACATTAAAAAAAATGTAATCATGGCACGACAAAAAAGTATCATCAAACTACAAGGAAGTATCGGGGATATTTCCTTCTATAAAACACGTTACGGGCACCTGGCCCGTGAGAAGAACAGCATCGAGGGCAGCCGTATCGCTACCGACCCGGCGTTTGCACGTACGCGGGAGAATATGGCTGAATTCGGCGCCGTGACCAGCGCGGGCAAATTACTGAGAGAAGCCTTGCGCCCTATGCTCATGCAAACCAAAAGGGGCGGACTGATCCCGCGTATCGTGAAGCTGATGGCTTCGATCAAGAATCTCGACACCACCAGCCGCCGTGGCGAACGTAACGTGGGTACAGGTATTGCCTCCACAGGAGCCAAAGCCCTGGTAAAGGGCTATAACTTCAACGAACAGTGCAGCTTGGGCGCGGTATTTGCCAAATCCTACACGGTCAATAAGACCACCGGGGTCATCACCCTCGGCAGCGTAGAGCCTGCTACCGATATCGTCTTCCAGCCCGGCGCTACGCATGTCAGCCTGCAGGGCGGCTGGGCAAAGATCGACTTTGTAAAGAACAGTTATGAACTGCAACTGAGCGAAGTGGTGAACCTGGGCATTGATGAAGGGGCAGATGTCGTTCTCACACCCGCGGCGGTTCCTGCCGGAACGGGTACGGATGTATTCCTGCTCCTGATCAGCTTCTACCAGGAAGTGAACGAAGTACAGTATCCGCTCAGAAACGGGGAGTACAATGTGCTGAGTGTTATCGAAGTGGCATAAGCACGATCCGTTGAACCAGGGCCGCCCGGAAGGGGTGGCCCTGGTTATGTTAACTGTAATAAGATCGTATCCTTATCGTGATAATTTTTCATTTAATAGAGATCATATTATGATTGTGGTGTTCACTTCTGCTCTTTCCGTGTATACGGGGCGATGTATGTTGTATGCATTATATGTTTTTTAAAAAATCATCTTCCGATAGAATTTCAAGCGTGGAGCCTTTTTCAATCTGCTTAACCGCATTCTCTTGTTTTCTGCTCATGCCATCATCTCCTACCACCCGGTAATCCTGTTGTCCTACTATCAGGAAGTCGGTGTTTATTGTAATGGCATTGTTAATGATACCGCCGATATCGACAATAGCCTGCTGAGCTTTTGCTCTGACCATGGAAGACAATGTTCCTGTAAAAACTACCGTTTTTCCATAAAAGATGCTATCGGGATTATGTTTCTCCGGATCGCCGATAATTTTTGTCAGGTCTTTTGTTACGTAAGTGGCCTTGGTTTGAGATGGTTGGTATCCACCCTCGTAAAGTTTCCCGATGGTTGTTTTTAGTTTTTTAGGGAAGTCATCAAGTGATGAAATGCCTACAATCTCAAATGCCTTTAGCGTTAGTTCTGCGGTGGCTTTGCTGTCTGCACCTGCCCTGTGATGTTTGAGGTCAATATTGTTTAACCTACAAAGTGTTTTCAGATCGTAGGCCGGGAGTCCTTGCCAAACCTTTTTAGAAAAAATATAACTGCATGAGTAATTGAGGGAGGGAAAGGGAAGCCGATATGCTTCGAGTGTCCGGCGTAAAACACTTATATCGAACCCCGCGTTGTGGGCTATCAGGAATTTGTTTTCTACCAGGGGGCTTATTTCCGTCCATAGTTCATTAAATGCGGGTTTATCTGCTACATGTTCAGGCCTGATGCCGTGAATTTGCATGTTGAAATAGTCGAACTCTTTATATCGTGGTTTAATTAACCATGATTTTGTTTCTGCTATTTGTCCGCCGCTAACGAATGTGAGGCCTATTTCGCAAGGGCTGTCACGTTGTGCCGTTGCCGTTTCGAAGTCTATGGTTATAAAATCCACATTATCTTTTATTAAGTTTTAATACAATTGTCTTCTAAGCTGGTGAATAATTGCCGAGAACCACGCTATTAGTCGTTTAGATAAGGAACCTTGATTTGTGAAACGGAAGCGATCCTTTTTACATTTCTCGTTTCATAGGTATCCTGACGGACGATAGCGACGACTTCGATCATTACTTCAATTCCGTATGACATATCGTTGTTTCGAAGCCCGATAAAATAGCGGCCGGAGGTACAGCAGTTTTTTATGTTAACAACTCCAGACATCAGGTTTTCTCTTGATGCATCTATTACGTATGTGTAAGCTAATTTATCCAGGAAAGGAGTATTGCTTCCATCCGGTATGACGAACACATCGCAATAACTGGCACCGGGTGGAGTTGAAAGCATATTCATGCCAAAAGCCAGAGTTCCTGTAGCATCAATCGCCCGTGAAAGATCTCCCAGCAATTGCATGTTTGACTTTGTTTTTGCCACATCGGCCGGATTCCTGGTCGCGGCGAAGGTATAATACCATTCCACCGTGTTTGGGGGAAGGGTGACAGGAAAACTTACCCGGTTTTTTCCAGTTAGATTTGTTGTGCTATTGATGTAGTGATTGACAGGGGTTTGCAGACTAACGGCCTGATATTTTGTATTCACTTTCACATTTTCTTCTGTGGTGATAAAGACTGTATCGTTTACAGTCTTCCACATGACATTGTAATTGAAGTTTGTCGAAGCTTCGTCAGATGGGATGCGCTTGAGTATCACATTACACTGCCGGTCGAACACGTGGTTGGTGGCAAACTCGAACTGGTAAATACCTGTTTTAGGGATTTTGATACGTATGTCGTTCAGGGTTTGAAATGAATTGTTTGAATAGGCGATGGAACCCGATGTGTATTCAGTCACGATGATCCGTTGAGTGCCTTTACCATTAACAGTGCTGAAGTTGATGGAGATCTCGTCGCCCCCGGCAAAGGCATAATGCATTTTCGGGTAGCCGGGATAGGGTTTGTTGTTATTGTTTCCCTGCCACGTACTTACAGTAAGCACCCCAGGAATGTTCAGACTTTGGTTAGTAATAATTACAGGGGTTTGGGCAGAGGTTGTTTTTATCGAAAACAAGGTAAGGGCTGCAATGAATAACAGGGTGGAAAGGCTAGGCCTTTGTGCATGTATGCTCATTTTTTGTGCTTCCATATTGTGTATAGTCGTTATTATATTCTATTTCCCTCCGGGATGTGTACGCACGACCGCAGGGCTAAGGCGGTTACGGGTGATCTTTGAATTAATAGCGTTTAAACGGGTATGAGAATAAATTAAAGCTCTGCATATATTTCATGTAATCAAATTATTATTCCGATTCGATCGATTATATGGAGTAATGCCAGGATTTAACTCCTTTTTCGGAATATTATACTTGTTAAAAGGGGTGTGACGCCGGTTTATATTCCCATAAGCGGGTGGTTAAAATCTGCGTGAAATGTTTCATGCCTGTTAAAAAAGTGTACGGAACTTTTTTTTCGAGGTGTTTTTGACTTATATCCAAACTTTTATTCCTGATCAGGCAAAATAATCTTAAGTTTGAATAGGTGTATGCTTTATTCAAACGATATGAAAATTTACTTTTGCATGCTGAAATGCGTGTTCTGCTGTTGCTTGTTGCTGGTGTGTCAAAAATCTGTCGCCCAGTTGCCTGATGCGCCATCCTATTGCGAGCTGGCATTTACGGTCAATCACCTGGACACCTGCACCAATGGTAATGCCGTGGAGATCACGATCCTTTCGGACGAGCGTTGCGGTCTGTTCATTCTTGAGTATGGGTATGGACAGGTCGATATCCTCGAAGCCGGGATGTGCTATCATAATTACCGGGCAGCATTGAAGGGTTAACTAAACTTTAAAGATACTAAGTGAGATAACGTGATATAAATCCTAAATCATCTCCAGAGAGAATCCCATAACTGTTAATCTTACTAGCAATAAGGATTTTAAAGTTTCCTGTTATCACAGGGCGCTTAATGTCTACGTTATCGGTGGAAACAATATTTATATTAAAGGAAAATAATGCAAATAACGGAAGTAAAATACGTATTCATATAAAATGGAACAGGTTATTTAATGGGAACTATTGGAAAGTTGATGACGATGGATATCGCTCCATAAAATCAATAACCATAAAGATTATTGATTTTTTAATTTTAAATTACAAAAGATAACTATTTATCAAAACACGGATTTTCGATCAAATCTTTAAGTAGAATGTTTATACATTCGGTCGGACTACCAATTTTTAAGTCCTCCTGCAAAGATTCTTCCATGGCTATCCATACATATCATTATTAACTCTTTTATATAGTTTTCTCAGATATTTTAATTTTCGTTCGGTTTGAGAAAATTGAACCCAATTCCAAGAGATATCCACGGTTCATAGTTTTTCCCAAAATCATAACCTCCGATAATACCTATTTGTATCTTATCGCTTTTAAAACCCCATACGTGTCCAATAGCAAGTGTAGCGGCAGGTTCATTTGTAGGAGTTTTTGAAGTTGTATCGTTCACAGCATTTACAGAGATTCCGGCACTAATGATAAAGGTAGAACTCGTTGCATATTCTAACGGTGTTCTCCAGCCATAATACAGACCTATCAATCCACCCGGAGTTACTTTAAGCTCATCTTGATACTTTACCTTAATAGGAACGGTAAGTGCACCGAAGACATGTGGCGTGAATTTTATTGCGTTAGCCTGTAAGATTTCCTTAGAGATGCAGTATTTGGGTCCGTAGGAGACATAGTTTTGTATGTGCTCATTGTTACCATCTTTAGTAACCCTATTGAATGACATAACTATTTTATCTCCCAAATCATATATGACTGTGAATGTAGAGTTTCGCCCTATCGAATAAACCTGACCAGTAGAGCATTGTTTGTTTAGTTCATCAAAAGGCATTAAACAATCAAAAACTGGAGATTCGAAAAGATAGCTTTCGTCGACTAAGAATTCTTTTGAAGCGTATGGGCTCTTTTTTTCTGTTTGTGTGGACTCTTGAGAATATGCGTACAACGCACTACATAGCAGCGAAAATGCAATTACGATATGTTTCATTCTGTTATTTTTAAGATTTGACAATCCTCTAATTTATTAACAGTCGAGACTCGAATCTATCCGTAAAAACACCTATTTTTCTATCCGTAAAAGAACTTAGTTAATTGTAAAGATACTGTAGTACCACATTAAAGTATTATTATACAGTGGAATTTCAATGATGCCCAGAGTTTTGAAGCAAAGGCTATTATATGAATGAGAGGCAAATAGCCGTTCATTATAAGTTGTTCAAAAAAACGAAATAGCATTGTCTTCTACATCGCGTGTTCCTGTTGGCGGCTTACAACCCTGTCTTTATAAAAAGCTGATGCATGCCCCGGTCGCTGCTTAACTGGTAGGCGCCTGCCGGCAGGCTGCTGATGTCGATGCTAGTTCTGCCATGAGAAAGAGCTTGCATTAATTTTTCCCCGGTCATAGTGTAGATAGAAACAAGCGTGGGCTCCGGCCCCTGGTGATCATGCTCTATGCAGATGATGTTTGAAGCCGGGTTCGGGTAGAGCCGCATATGCCCCAGGTTCCGGTAGCTGCGGATCCCCGTTGTTGTTCCGAGCGTATAGATATTATTGTTGCTTCCGAACAGCCAGATATGCTGCGGGTCGTTATAAAAAAGGTTGATGGCATTGATTCCCGTCGCAATCGTATCCCAGCTGGCGCCGGCATCGGATGTTTTCCGGATCCGTTTCCCCTGGTTGTTATAATCCATCATATAGCCTTCGGTAGAAGAGATGAAGTGCAGCTTGTTGATATGCCTCCTGCTGAAGAAAGAGGCACTTCCACCCAGCTCGCACCACCGTCTGTCGTTTTCAGGAAGTAGCGGGAACGCCCGCCTGCCCAACCTGTATGGGCATCGGTGAATGAAAGCGTGTATACGTCGTCGTTCACTTCAGGTGAAGCCGTCCAGGTGCTGCCACCGTCATTGGTGGTATAAATATAGTTCTGGTACCAGATAAAACCTTTTGACGTGTTCATGAAAAGTACCTGCGCGTCGTAGCCGGAATTCGGTAATGCGAGCGGACTGCTCCATGTCTCACCACCATCGCTGGTACGGAGGAAATTCACCTGTCCCATTGAACCGGAATTACCGCTGGTGACGAGATACCCGTTCTGCGCGTCCGTAAAGTGGATATCGGTGATCATGCTGTTAACGCCGACCTTTTTTTCTTCCCAGGTTTTACCGGCATCATTGCTGATCAGGAGGCGTCCCCCGGAATTTTTCCCAAGCAGGACCCGGTTCGCTGAAACCGCGAACATGGAACGGTAAAAATAAGCGCCGCCGAATTGTTCTTCTGATATTTTGGTCCAGTTGAGCCCGCCGTTATCCGAACGATAAGCCTGGATGCCGATAATACAATAACCGGTATCATTACCCACGAATTGCAGATCGCTTACACCGCCACCTACAGGAAGGGTTGCCAGGAGATTTACATTTTGCGCGTTGGCTGCCAGTTGAAGCAGGCAAACCGTTATACATGCTATGATCGCTTTTTTCATGATGATCGGTTTTAGTATGTTGGAATGAATTAGACCGTATGTGAAATACGGTTCTGCAAAATTCGGTAAAGTGCCGGAGTGGGTCAATCGGGGAAGACGGGTAATATTGTATCCGGGGTAGTGGGTAGAAAGAGATGTTTACAGAAAGCAATACAGTGCTTTTAGAAAGTGAAATCCCGGACAGGTATAAATGATCCGGGATTTTCAGGAATATTTTTTTCTATGCTGATATATGTGTGTAGAATGCAGGCTTTAGTTCTTTATGTTGCTGTGCGTTTTCAGTGCACGGGAATCTCATATTAAAGTACCTGTTCCCGGTACAACCGTTGCAGGGTTTCTTCTGCATTGCTGCTAAAGCCCGGGTGTACCCGGGAAGTCTGCACCACGGTGCTGCGCATGGCTGTGAGCCAGCGGAACCGGGAGGGCATGTCGAGCAAGCCTATTGGTCCGGCTTCCTTTGTTCCCTTGCAGATCCGTTCGATGGCTTCGAGGTGTATACGGATCTCGTCCGGATCGGCTTCGGCGCAAAAAGTATGCAGGCGGCGTTCGTCCACATGGAATAACGCCTGTAAGAATTTTTGTCGGGGGCAATACAGGATCACTCCCACGTTGATGAACTCCTCGCGTTCTACCCTGGGCACCACGCGGATCACGGCATACTCAAACAGATCTTTCTCTTGCATGTTGCGCTTCTTTTACAAATATCTCTGAATGCTGGTTCCGCAGGGTTAAAAAATCGATGTAGGCCTGGCGGTGCTCTTCGGTACTGTGAAATATATCTTCTCCCTGCAGCCATTCGGCAGGTACCAATTGAACGATGCGACTGATCAGCTCTTCATTAATGATGGCCCGGAATTCAGCATCAACCTCTTCCAGCCGGCTTGCCCGGGGCAGGAGCACATGATCTTTGATCAGTGTGAACGGCTTGGTGGCCTGCGCCTTCCAGTTATCCCAGGAATGATGGAAATATAAGGACGCGCCATGGTCTATGAGCCATAGTTCCTTATGCCATAGCAGCATATTGGTATTACGGGCAGTACGGTCCATATTCATCAGGAAACAATCGAGCCATACGATCTGCGACGCCAGCTTCGCGTCGAGCGTAGTGACAGCGGGGTCGAAGGTTACCGCCCGGCTCAGGTAATGAACGGCGAGGTTCAGTCCTACGCTGGCCTTGAGCAGGTCCTGGATCTCTTCGTCGGGTTCGGTTCTGCCGAAGGCTTCATCAAGGTTGGCAAATACGATCTCCGGGATGCGTAAGCCCAGCGCCCGGGCTATTTCTCCGCCGATCAGCTCGGCGATCAGGGCTTTAGGGCCCTGTCCGGCTCCCCGGAACTTCAGCACGTATAAAAAGTCGTCGTCTGCTTCGGCAATGGCGGGCATGGAGCCGCCTTCGCGCAGGGGCGTGACATACCGGGTAACCTGGACGGTTCGTAAAGAGACCGGGCTCGTATCTGTCTTCATGAAGAGGCAAATGGTTTCAGTCCAAAAATAGGATAAATAATGAGCCGAAAAATATATCCGGCATAAATCCGCCCGGATGATGCCTTAACAGGGCGCCGGCTGCACTTTCCCTGTTGAAAACTCCGGCTCCGTTCTGCGCCTGTTTTTGTTAAATTTGCAGACAGTTCCCTAATTCGAGCATATGCCTGATTTCTCCCATTTACATGTTCACACGCAGTATTCCTTGCTGGATGGTGCGGCCGATATTTCGCGGATGTTTAAGAAAGCGGAAGCGGATGGGATGAAGGCGATGGCGATCACCGATCACGGGAATATGTTCGGTGTGTTCAAGTTCGTGGCAGAGGCGGCCAAGCATAATGTGAAGCCGATCGTAGGCTGTGAGTTCTACGTGGTGGAAACGCGTCACCGGAAACAGTTCACCAAGGAAGACAAGGACATCCGTAATCACCAGCTCCTGCTGGCCAAGAATGCGGAAGGCTACCGGAACCTGGTGAAGCTCTGCTCCCTGGGCTATATCGAAGGGCTGTATGGTAAATACCCGAGGATCGACAAGGAGCTCATCCTGCAATATCACAAGGGGCTGATCGCTACGACCTGCTGTATCGGGGCTTCGGTGCCGAGAACGATTTTGAAGAAGGGGGAGGCCGAAGGAGAGAAAGAGTTCAAATGGTGGCTGGATATTTTCGGGGAGGACTACTATGTGGAGTTGCAACGCCATGAGATACCGGAGCAGATCAAGGTGAACAACGTGTTGCTTCGCTTTGCGAAAAAATATAATGTGAAGGTGATCGCCTCGAACGATTCCCATTATGTTGACCAGGCTGATGCCAACGCGCACGACATTTTATTGTGTATCAACACCGGTGAAAAGCAGAGTACCCCGACTGTGAAGGAGTTTGATGATGAGGTGTCGATCAAGGGCAAGCGTTTCGCATTTTATAACGACCAGTTTTATTTCAAGACCCAGGCCGAGATGAACCATTTGTTCAGCGATCTGCCGGAGGCCATAGACAACACCGGGGAGATCGTGGATAAGATCGATCACCTGAAGCTGAAGCAGGATATTATGCTCCCGAATTTCGTGGTGCCGCAGGAGTTTCCCAGCCAGGACGCTTACCTGCGCCACCTTACCAATGTGGGTGCCCGGGAGCGCTACCAGGAGGTAACGCCGGAGATCCAGGAACGTCTGGACTTCGAGCTCTTCACCATCGAAACGATGGGCTTTGCCGGCTACTTCCTGATCGTGGCCGACTTCATTAAGGCGGGGCGCGACATCGGGGTATTCGTTGGCCCGGGCCGGGGTTCTGCCGCGGGCTCTGCCGTTGCCTATTGCATCGGGATCACGAATATCGACCCGATCAAATACAACTTACTTTTTGAGCGTTTCCTGAATCCCGACCGGAAGTCGATGCCCGATATTGATACGGATTTTGACGATGAGGGCCGGCAGAAGGTGATAGACTATGTGGTCGACAAGTACGGACGGAATCAGGTGGCGCAGATCGTTACCTATGGTACGATGGCGGCGAAGATGAGCATCAAGGATGTGGCGCGTGTGATGGACCTTCCCCTGCAGGATTCGAACGCCCTGGCGAAGCTGGTGCCTGACCGGCCGGGGATCGAGCTGAACCGGGTGATCCTGGCTCCGCTCGATGGCGCGAAGAGCCTGAAAGAAAAAGAAGGCCTGAGCAGCGAGGATATGGAGGATGTGAAACGCCTGCGCGCGATCCATGAGGGTAATGACCTGCAGGCCGCGGTATTACGGGAAGCATTGGTATTAGAGGGTTCAGTACGGGGTACGGGGATCCACGCGGCGGGGATCATCATCGCACCGATGGACCTGACCGAGCTGATCCCGGTGGCAACCTCGAAGGAAACCGAGCTCCTTATTACCCAGTACGACGGGAAGGTGATCGAGGATGCCGGGGTTATCAAGATGGACTTCCTGGGCCTGAAAACCCTGACCATTATCCGGGATGCCCTGCGCCTGATCAAACAGAATCATCATATTGACATTGATATCGATAGTATTCCCCTGGACGATATTAAGACCTTTGAGCTCTACCAGCGTGGCGAAACGAACGGAACCTTCCAGTTCGAGTCGGCGGGGATGCAGAAATACCTGAAGGAGCTAAAGCCGGATAAGTTCGAGGACCTGATCGCGATGAACGCGCTGTACCGTCCGGGCCCCCTGGAGTATATCCCTAAATTCATCCTACGTAAGCATGGACGTGAGGCGGTGAGCTATGATCTGCCTGATATGGAGGAGTACCTGCAGGATACCTACGGGATCACGGTATACCAGGAGCAGGTGATGCTGCTTTCGCAGAAGCTGGCAGGCTTTACCAAGGGCGATGCCGACGTGCTGCGGAAGGCTATGGGTAAGAAGGATCGCAAGATGCTGGATAAGCTGAAGCCGCAGTTCATTGAGAACGCGAAGGAGAAGGGGCACGATCCGAAAATACTCGAAAAGGTATGGACCGACTGGGAGGCCTTTGCTTCCTATGCGTTCAACAAGTCGCACTCGACCTGCTATGCCTTCGTGGCGTTCCAGACCGCTTACCTGAAAGCGCATTACCCGGCAGAATACATGGCTGCCGTGCTGACACACAACTTAAGCAATATCGATAAGATCACCTTCTTCATGGAGGAGTGCAAACGCATCGGTGTACCGGTGCTTGGCCCGGATGTGAACGAGAGTGAATACCAGTTCTCGGTAAACAAAAAAGGAGAGATCCGCTTCGGCTTAGGAGCGATCAAGGGTGTGGGAGAATCGGCCGTGAATTCGATCATTGAAGAACGTAAGGAGAACGGGAATTTCTTCTCGTTCTTCGACCTGGTGCGCCGCGTGAACCTGCGTGCCGCCAATAAGAAAACCTTCGAAAGCCTTGCCTATGCAGGAGCTTTTGATTCATTCGAGATCCACCGCGGGACCTACTTTTACGCGGAGCCGAACGAGGTGTCGAATTTCCTGGAACGTACGCTGCGTTATGGTGCCCAGTACCAGGAGAACAAGAATTCTTCGCAGCATTCCCTGTTCGGGGGATCGCCTTCGGCGGATATCCCTGAGCCCAGGGTGCCGGTATGCGAGGAGTGGGGCTACCTGCAACGTCTCAAGCTGGAAAAAGAGGTAGTCGGGTTTTACATTTCCGGTCACCCGCTGGATGCCTATAAGTTGGAGCTGGAAAGCTTTTGCTCCAATACGGTGAGCGAGATCAAGACGATCGAAAAGGTGAAGAACAAGGATGATTCGGAGGAGGTGAAAGCGGTGTTCGAGCGCATCAAGGGGCGCGAGATCTCGGTCGGCGGACTGGTGAGCGATGCTCAGCATAAGGTATCGAAGATGGGCAGGCCTTTCGGCTCTTTCCTCATCGAAGATTATAATGAATCGTATGAGATCGCTTTGTTCGGTGAAGACTATGTGAAATACCGCCAGTTCCTGTCTACCGGGTATTTCCTGTACCTGAAAGGGAAGATCTCCGAACGCTATAACCAGCCAGGCAACTGGGAGTTCCGCATTACCTCTATCCAGCTCTTGCCTGAGCTGCGCGACAAGATGAGCAAGAGCCTGACCATTATGCTTGCGCTTTCGGAGCTTACCGAAGAATTCGTGCAGCGGATCACTATGCTGGTCGATGAGAACAACAAGACCGATCAGCCGAAGAACTGTATGCAGAAATTCAGCATCTACGACCAGGATGAGAATTTTGGCGTGGAGCTTCCGAGCAAACGGGTGCGGGTCAATCCGAATAACGATTTTCTTGGGGCGCTGAAGTCTTTGCAGGGTGTCAATTTTAAGTTGAATTAGTTTTCTTATTTTCCGCTTTTGTCTTGGTCTAAAGGAATACAATCATTATCCTTTTTACCAGAACAGGGAGACTATCGAGCATTTTCTCTCCTACTTTTTCTTGATAAAAAGTAGGCAAAAATCAAGGCTGTACATCAACCTTTCTTCTACGAAGAATTTCCGGGACTTCCGGAAATCTATTTTTTCGGCGATCTGCTTGTTCCACTTCGCAGCTTCCTCAAAAATGGACGATTTCCTGTACGCCCCGGAAACCGGTTGCTGTAAGGCCGGGATAAAAACAAGAAATGATTGGTCAGAGATTAGAAACGCCATGCGTCAGCATAGAAAGAATACCTGTTAAGAGGAGGTGTTCTAACAAACCCGCTGTTTATTGATAAAAAAAAGAGCCCTTTTGCAAGAGCTCTTTCCCCGTTTAATTGATCAAAATTTAATTTACTGCTACCCTTATTTTTTCATGGTGTTGGTTTCAGCTTTTTTTTCTGTGTGAGCTTTGCTCACTGGTTTTTTGGTCGCTTTGGCTTCTGTTTTTACTTCTTTTTTGGCAGGAGCGGCTTCTGCTTTTTTAGCAGTTTGCTGACCTTGTGCAAATACACCTGCAGACAGCGCTGCGAATGTGCATAATAACAGTGCTTTTTTCATAATTGATTTTTTTATTTGAGTTTTTTGTTTGATTAACTACTCAAAGTTGCGAAGCTATTATGAAGATTGTATGAAGATTTGCAGGACGCTTTTCAGGGCCTGGAGAGGCTTTCTGCCGGGAAGTACAAACGGAACATGGAGCCCCCGCCCGGTTCGGAGCTGACCTCTATACGGATGCGGTGGAAGCCTGCAATGCTTTGCGCAATGGCCAGTCCCAGCCCGAAGCTGTCTTCCCGGCGGGTGTCGAGCTTTTCGAAGCGTTTGAAGATCCGTTCGAGCTCCCCGGCATCCATACCGATGCCGGTATCGGCGATGAAAATGGAATACCCCTGTTCATCTACCTGGTCGCTGATACGGATCGTGCCTTCCTGCCGGTTGTATTTAATGGCATTGTTGATGAGATTGAAGAACAGGGTGTGCAGCAGGGATTCGTTCGCGATCACGTGCATATCCTGCTCAAGCCGGAGATTCACCCGGATCTTTTTTTCTTCCCGGCGGTCTTCGGTTTCTTCGAGCACCGCGGTAACCAGTTTCCGCAGGCGGATAAGGTCATTCTTATGATACTGCTCGTTCTCAATCTTGGAGATCAGCAGTAAGCTGTTCACCATCTTTTTTAAGCGGTTCAATACTTTCAGCGAGCCATGCAGCTTGTCGCTCAGGGCTTCGTCGAGCTCATTCAGGATGAGGATATTCTCGATCCTGGAGTATACGATAGAGATCGGGGTGAGCAGCTCATGCGATACATTTGCCGTGAACTGTTTCTGGTTCCTGAACTGGTCGCCGACGCGGGTCATCAGCTCACGGATCTCTTCAAAATTAAATTCCTCCGGACTGCCGGCTGTTTTTAATCGTAAGTCGATGATCTTATAGAAGGGGCGAAGCAGGAAGCGGGTAAAGGCGATATCGAAGATGGCGGTAATGAACAGGATCACTACCAGGCCCAGGATGGTATAGTAGCGGATGGTTTCGTTCAGCTCACGGATCTCCGACATGCTGTTGCCGATCTCCAGGAGATAAGGATGACCTTCATAGCTGAACTCATATTGAAGGATGCGGAAGGGGGCCGTTTCATTTTCGATCACCCGGTTTTCCTGGATGAAGAGCTCCCTGTTCTCCCGGTACTTCGTGTTGGGGATCGCCGAGAGCTGGATGAATTCTTCTTTCAGGATATTGTAGCTGGAATACAGGCTGTCGGTAACACCCGCGATCTCGTTCCTGGACAGGTTGTGGATGAATTTTTCTTTTTTGTCGGTGAGCTGCCTGTCGATATGATTCAGCACGACCTTGCTGATCAGCATTGGCAGGAGGGTGCCGATGAGCAGGATGATGACGATCTTGATCACCGCATTATAGAGCGCGAATTTACCTTGCAGCTTCATGTTACATTGATCTTATAGCCTACACTGCGGATGGTCTCGAACCAGTCGGTTGTAGTGCAGGCCGCCAGCTTCTTGCGCAGGTTCTTTACATGTACATCTACAAAATTAGAATCTGAATTGATCTCCAGCACATCTCCCCATATGTGCTCGGTGAGCTGCATCCGGGAGATCACGCGGTTCTTGTTCAGTACGAGGTAATGAAAGATCTCGAATTCTTTAGGGGTAAGAGGAACCTTTTCGGTATGAAAGCGTACTTCTTTATTATGCAGGTCGATGGAGAAACCATGGATGTCGAATTCGTTCCTACTGATCTTATACCGCCGGCGCTTAATGGCCTGCATGCGCGCCGAGAGCTCGAGCAGGGAGAAGGGCTTGGCCAGGTAGTCGTCGGCGCCGAGGTCGAGCCCTCTGACACGATCTTCCACTGCGCCCCGGGCGGTAAGAATAATGACCGCGTCTTCGCGTTGGTCCAGGGCCTTCAGTTCTTTGAGCAAGTCAAATCCGTCGCCGTCGGGCAGGCCGAGGTCGAGCAGGATAAAATCGTAACTGTTCACGTAGATCTTTTCGGAGGCCTTTTCGCAGGTTTTGGCCCATTCGCAGAGATAGCCTTCCTTTTCCAGGAAATCGCCGATCTCCAGGGCCAGCATTTTCTCATCTTCGATAATTAAGACATTCATATAGAAGGGTAAACGTACTATAAATCTGCTGATATATCCCCATTCAAACAATCTGTTGGATTATGGGTTATTGTTTTATATTTTTGTTCCTATAAAATTATAAAAAAATGGCTTTAGAGATAACAGACGCGAACTTTGAGGAATTAGTCCTTAAATCTGATAAACCTGTCCTGATAGACTTCTGGGCAGAATGGTGTGGCCCTTGCCGTATGGTTGGCCCCTTGGTGGAAGAGCTGGCGAAGGA
>CALNCF010000246.1 GCA_937875035.1 uncultured Sphingobacteriaceae bacterium
GGCCCGCACCTGCGCCGCCGGGATCTCTACAGAGATATCCAGTAAATATGTATTACCCGTGAGCTGTTCCTGGGAATAAAAACCATGAAATGCGAAAAACTCGAGATTTTTTAAGGCTATCGTGTACATGAAAAAAGATTCGGGCAAATGTGCATTTTTCTTACATTTGCGACGTAATTTATAAACTTATTTTTACAAAATAATGGCAAAGACCGACCTTTTCGAATCACCGGATTACTATCTGCTGGATGAATTACTTACTGAAGAACACAAACTGATACGTAACTCGGTAAGAGAGTATGTCAAAAAGGAAGTAACTCCTATCATTGAAGATTATGCGCAACGCGCAGAGTTCCCAAAACACCTGATCAAGGGTTTGGGCGAGATCGGCGCTTTCGGCCCGACCATCCCGACAGAATACGGCGGTGGCGGACTCGATTATATCTCTTACGGACTGATCATGCAGGAAGTGGAACGCGGTGACTCCGGGATCCGTTCTACCGCTTCTGTACAAGGCTCATTAGTCATGTACCCTATTTACGCCTACGGTTCGGAAGAGCAACGCAGAAAATACCTGCCTAAATTAGCTACGGGCGAATACATGGGATGCTTCGGCCTGACCGAGCCTAACCACGGATCGAACCCGGGCGGTATGCTGACCAATTATAAGGATGCCGGTGATCATGTGATCCTGAACGGCGCGAAGATGTGGATCTCGAACGCTCCATTCGCCGATATCGCTGTGGTATGGGCAAAAGGCGAAGACGGGAAGATCAGGGGATTGATCGTGGAGCGTGGCATGGAAGGCTTCAGCACACCGGAAACCCATAACAAATGGTCGCTGAGAGCATCGGCTACCGGGGAGCTGGTATTCGACAATGTGAAGGTTCCGAAAGAAAATATCCTACCGAACGTGGAAGGCTTGAAAGGTCCGCTGGGCTGCCTGAACCAGGCCCGTTACGGCATTGCATGGGGAGCTCTGGGCGCTGCCATGGATTGTTATGATACCGCGCTTCGTTATTCAAAAGAACGTGTACAGTTCGATCGCCCGATCGGTGGATTCCAGCTACAGCAGAAGAAACTGGCGGAGATGATCACCGACATTACCAAGGCTCAATTACTGGTATGGAGATTAGGGGTGCTGAAAAGTGAGAACCGTGCCACTGCGGCGCAGATCTCGATGGCGAAACGTAACAGCGTGGAGATCGCACTGAACATTTCGCGCGAAGCACGCCAGATGCTGGGTGGAATGGGTATCACCGGAGAATACCCGATCATGCGCCACATGATGAACCTGGAATCGGTAGTAACCTACGAAGGTACGCACGACATTCACCTGCTTATTACAGGTATGGATGTAACCGGCCTGAACGCCTTTAAATAGCATTCATTTTTTGCTAAAACATATAGAGGAGCCTCGTTAATAACGAGGCTCTTTTGTTTTGGAATGACCCGGCTATTTGGACCTATGAGGAATGGTAGTAAAAAGCAGGCTGCTGCTCCCGCAGGTTATAATGCGAGCTCATCACTTCCCCATAAGCCCCGGCAGAACGGATCGCCACCAAGTCGCCACGTTCCGTATATGGCAGGGATACCGCTTTGCCGAAACAATCGGAGCTTTCGCAGATCGGCCCTACCACATCGTAAAGAAAAGCAGGCTCTGATGTCTTGGAAATATTCTGCACCTGGTGATAAGCCTGGTATAAAGCCGGGCGCAACAGCTCGGTCATGCCCGCATCGAGGATGGCAAAATTGGTTTTAATACCATTCTTGATATACAGTACCCTGCTGATCAGCGAGCCGCACTGAGCCACCAGGGAACGGCCCAGCTCAAAGTGTAGCTCCTGTCCCGGCGTATGTTCCACAAAGCGATGGAAAATAGAAAAGAAGGCCTGGAAATCAGGGATCAGGTGCTGATCGGGCTGGTAATAATCAACCCCTAATCCCCCGCCAAGGTTCAGCACTTTTATGGGGATGTTCCGTTCCCGGAACCAGGACGAGAATTCATTGACACGCAGGCATAAGCTCTTAAACACATGAAGGTCGGTGATCTGCGAACCGATATGAAAA
>CALNCF010000247.1 GCA_937875035.1 uncultured Sphingobacteriaceae bacterium
GCAGCTGAAAAATTATCAGTTGCTGATCCTGCACCAGCTGCCATCATCTTCCAATGCCGCTACCGAAATACTGAATACGGCGAACCGTCTCGCGCTGCCGGTCTGGTATATCCTGGGCTCGGATACCTACCTCGATCTCTTTAACCGTACAGGTTCGGGATTAACGATCCTCAATTCCAAAGCGAACCCGAACGAGGCCTTGCCGGCGCTGAACACCGATTTCTATGCCTTTACCCTGAGCGACCAGGCTAAGGAAGAGATTCGTAAGTTCCCGCCGCTGAGCGCAGCCTTTGGTACTTATCGTACCTCGGGTAATTTCAATACTTTACTGACGCAACGCATCGGCGCCGTACTTACCGAACAGCCGCTGCTGGGCTTCGGCACATCGGGTACAGCGAAGACGGGCATACTGGCCGGTGAGGGTATCTGGAGATGGAGGCTGCAAAACTTCCAGTCTGCAGGAAATCATGAAGCCATCAATGAGCTGATGAGCAAGACCATCCAGTACCTGGCCGCGCGCGATGATAAGCGCCGGTTCCGGGTTACGCAGCCTAAGAATTATTTCGATGAGACCGAAGAAATCCTGTTCAACGCGGAGCTTTATAACGATAGCTACGAATTAGTGAATGAGCCTGATGTGAGTATCGAGCTGAAGCAGGCGGATAAGAAATACTCCTACAGCTTTTCGCGTACAGGCGAAGCCTATTCCCTGAATGCGGGTATCCTGCCTCCCGGCGATTATACCTGGGATGCGGCGACATCGTTAGGGAAAGAAAATTTTAAGATGAACGGCCGGTTCACGATCGCGGAAATAAACGCCGAGCAGCAGCAGACCACGGCCGACCACCAGTTGTTATACGCGTTGTCGTTGCGCAGCTCTGGGCAGATGATATACCCGGGCGAAATGGATCGCTTACCGGAATTGCTGAAAGCCCGGGAAGACATCAGGACGGTTTCATACGAGCAGAAGAAGCTCGAAGAGCTGGTCAACCTCAGGTGGTTCTTTTTTGTGCTGCTTGCCTTGGTTTCGGTGGAATGGTTTATCCGTAAGCGCAACGGACTTTATTAGGGGTTGAAATAATAACAAGGGTTATTTTTTCTTCTCTCTCACAATCACGAAAACATCCTCGTTATCTTTCTTCATCAGGTATTTCTCCCTGGCGAATTTTTCGAGATGCTCCTGGTCTGTGCTCAGGTCTTTCAGGTCTTGTTGGGTCTTCCTGATCTCTTCTTCATAGTACTTCTTCTCCAGGCGGAGCGAACGTACTTTTTCCAGGTGCTCGTATTGATTGACAAGATCGTTCCTGTCGAGGAAAAGCATCCATACAATAAAACATACCAGCGCGATGTAGTATTTGTTTTTAAGATATGGGAGGATCCGTTTCAAAATGCGCTTCGTAAAAAAGGACAGATGACCCGCTTGTTCATCTGTCCTTTGGAAATAATTTTAACCTCAAGCGGGTTTCATGTTTTATGTTTCTAATACAAAGAAAAATATCTGTAAGTCAAATACTCACTAAATATTTTCCACATATTAACATCAAAGGTAGAGAAAAAAATCTGATAAGAACAAATCCTGTTTCTTCAACCGGGTGATACCCGTTTCCTGCTGTTTAATTTTCCTGCTGTTTTCTCATCCCGGAGAAGAAAATCACGACATATAAATTCTTGCTCATGATCTTCGGAGATACCTGTTTATACAGGTATTTCAGCGATCAGCACATGAAAATTATTTTGGGAATAGAAAGATTTATTGAGTGTTTGAAGATGACAGGAAAAGATGCAGACAGGAACGAAATTATACTGCCCTTAAACAAAACATGCAGACCGGGAAGGGTCTGCATGTCTGAACATAGGAATGAAATTATTTTTTCAGGAATTTGAAATCTTTCCCGATGTAGCGTGCATTTTGTCCGAGCTCTTCTTCGATGCGAAGCAATTGATTGTATTTCGCGATCCGGTCGGAGCGTGATGCGGAACCTGTTTTGATCTGTCCGCAATTCAATGCCACAGCCAGGTCGGCAATGGTCGTATCCTCGGTTTCACCGCTTCGGTGACTCATTACAGATGTATAGGAATTACGGTGAGCGAGGTTCACCGCGTCGATCGTTTCGGTTAAGCTTCCGATCTGGTTTACCTTAACTAAAATAGAGTTCGCCGTATGCTCGTCGATCCCCTTTTGCAGGCGGTCCACATTGGTCACGAACAGATCGTCGCCTACCAGCTGGATATGCTTGCCAACGGCTTGTGTGAGGGAAGCCCAGCCATTCCAGTCGTCTTCCGCGAGCCCGTCTTCAATGGAAATGATCGGGTATTTCTTACACCAGTCTGCCCAGTAATTCACCATCTCCGCAGAGGTTAATTTTTCACCGCTTGATTTATGGAAATGATAGCATCCGTCGGAAGCCTTGTACATTTCGGAGGAAGCAGCATCCATTGCGATAAAGATGTCTTCACCCGGGCGGTAGCCTGCTACTTCAATAGCCTGCAATACGGTTTCAATAGCCTCGGTGTTCGAGCCCATATTCGGGGCAAAGCCCCCTTCGTCGCCCACATTGGTCGAGTATCCTTTTTTCTTTAATACAGATTTCAGGTGATGGAAAATCTCCGTACCCATGCGCAGGCCTTCGGAGAAAGATTCCGCACCGACCGGCATGATCATGAATTCCTGGAAATCGATCTTATTATCAGCATGAGCGCCGCCGTTCAGGATGTTCATCATCGGGATCGGAAGCACGTTGGCATTTACACCGCCCACATAACGGTACAGCGACTGGTGAGATTCCTGGGCGGCAGCCTTCGCTACAGCCAGCGAAATACCGAGGATCGCGTTCGCGCCCATGTTCGCTTTGTTAGGACTGCCATCGATCTGTAACATCAAACGGTCGATCATATTCTGCTCGAACACATCCATGCCTCTCAGCTCCGGGGCAAGACGCTCGTTCACATTGGCAACGGCTTTTAACACACTTTTACCCATGTAGCGCGACTGGTCCCCATCGCGGAGCTCTACGGCTTCATGCGTACCGGTAGAGGCTCCTGAAGGAACCGCTGCTCTTCCAAGGCAGCCATTCTCGGTAATTACATCCACTTCAACGGTCGGGTTACCTCTGCTGTCGATAACCTGGCGTGCTTTTACATCAATAATTATACTCATGCTGTTCTTATATGATTAATTGTTCTGGTTAAAAATATCAATTTAAGCGTTATTCCCATTTGAATACTTTCACGGCAACAAGATAGACACCTACACCCCAGGCGCAGATCACCAGCACCTGGTGCGATACATCCAGGAGACTGGCGCCTTCAAAGGCAACCTTACGCAAGGCGTCATTCAGATAGGTCAGGGGCAGGGCCCTGCTCACCGGCTGCAGCCATTCGGGGAATGCGGATACAGAAAAGAACGTTCCCGACAATAAAAATTGTGGCAGGGTTAAAATATTGGCGATGGGCGGCACCGAGCTTTCATTTTTGGCAATGCCCGAAACCACGAAGCCCAAGCCCATAAATACGACCAAGCCGAGCGCGGAGAGCAGGAGCATATCTACTACGGTACGGACGCCGTTAATGAGGGTGAATCCGAAGAAGAAATGTCCTATGCAAATAATGAACAGCGCACCGATGAGCGCAAAGGCCATACGGCTCAGCGCTTCACCTAATATGATGCTGTAACGCTGTACCGGTGTGGCGAAAAAACGTTTGATCACAAGCTGGATGCGCAGGCTCAAGAATACGAACGCGGTTCCGAAGATTCCCGTGCTTAAAAGAGAAAAGCCCAATTGCCCGGGCAGTATAAAGTCGATGGTCTTGTATTCCCTTCCTTCTACGGTGGTTTCTTTCAGCTCCGCGTACGAAGGTTCGATACCTTGCATATTCATTTCGTAGAGGATGTTGTTCAGTACCGATTTCATGATCGCGCCCCCGTTGATCGAAGCCTTGGTTGTTTGCAGGTCGATCCTGTAAGCGGGCTTCTGTCCCTCCGCGTTTTTGCTGATATTGATCATGGCATCGAGCCTGCCCTTAGACAGGTTGGCCTGCATTTCCTCTTCGGTTTGCGTAGTGATGAGGTGGATCAGCCTGTTGGACTGTAAAGCCTGGTATACCGGGTTCTCCAGGTCGGAGGCTTTGTCTACACCCACATCCACTCTTACACCTCCTCCTCCGATAAATCCGAATACCAGGATAAAGATCAGGGGGAAGGCCAGGGTAAAGATCACCGCCGAAGGGCTGCGAAGTATCGAACGGAAGCTCGCCTTGGCTATGGCCAACGTAGCGCGTACGTTGTTATATTTTTTCTGTTGCATGATTATTCCCTCCAGGCTTTACCGGTGAGCTGGATAAACACATCTTCCAGTGTCGCTTTCTTCACTTCTTTCTTTCGCTCGAAGCCGGAATTTACCAGCTCGTCGATCATGTTATTCGGGGTGTCGATCACAACGACCTTTCCGTTGTCGACCAGCGCTACCCGGTCGCAAAGCACTTCTGCTTCGTCCATGTAATGCGTAGTGATCACCACGGTGGTGCCATTGTTACGGATGGTGGTGATCAGGTCCCAGAGGTTGCGCCTGGCCTGCGGGTCGAGCCCGGTGGTAGGCTCATCAAGAAAGACGATCCGGGGGTTATTGATGAGGGTAGTGGCAATGGAGAAACGCTGTTTCTGCCCGCCCGAAAGCTCTTTGTATTTGGCCCTGGCCTTATCTCTTAACGAAACCTTATCGAGCATCTCCATCGGCTTAACATCAATGCCATATAAGCCGCAGAATAATTCGATCAGCTCGGTCAGGTTAAGATTGGGATAATACCCTGCGGCCTGCAATTGCACGCCTATACGTTGTTTAATGGCAGAAGGATATTTATCTACATCGAAGCCGTCGACCATGATCTCGCCGGAGGTCTTGTCGCGCAGGGTTTCAATGATCTCCAGGGTAGTGGTCTTGCCGGCACCGTTAGGGCCCAGCAGCCCGAAGATTTCCCCTTCAAAAACATCAAAGCTGATTCCCTTGACTGCCTGGAAATCGCCGTAGTTCTTAACGAGGTTCTTTACGCTGATTATTTTATTTTCTTTCATGATCAGAATACGACAAAGGGGATGCGCACGGTTTGCGATTCCTGGTTTTCAGGATGGATGATATATAACGATTCCTTGCGGGCCTGTGCCGTAAACCCCTGCGGGTACTGGGCATTAAGACCATGCACCGACCTGATGGAAGCCTTCTCGTCATACTCGTAAAGGTAGGCATTGGCGGTAATGGTGCCCTTGGCACGGGTAATGGTTTCGTAGAGCAGTACTCTTTCCTGACCGCCGTAATACCCGAAGATCTTGGTTTCCTGCCGTTCCCCACCCCCGAAGCAGAGGCGTTTGGTTTTCACCGTACGGATCACCCGCTTTTCCCTGGTATATGCTTTCCCTTTGGTCGTACGGATGCAGCGGGTGTACTTCACTGTGCTGGCACGGTCATTCGCGTAGTTCGTCAGAAGCTTGTAGTCCGTAGAACGCTGGAACTGCTCCAGGGCTGAATAATTCTCCTGGGCAAGGACGAGGCCCGGGCCTGCAAGAAGGAATAAAGTGATCGACAGGAGGATCTTCATACTACGACATCATCTCCACGAACTGATCGAATAAATACCGGGAATCGTGCGGGCCGGGTGAAGATTCCGGGTGATACTGTACCGAGAACGCTTTCTTGCCTTTTACGCGGATACCCTCGATCGACTGGTCGTTCAGGTTCACGTGTGTAACTTCTACCAGCTCCGACCGGTGCACATCTTCCGGGATCACGCCGAAGCCGTGATTCTGGGAGGTTACCTCGCAGCGATTGATGATGATATTCTTAACCGGGTGGTTCAGTCCCCGGTGACCGTTAAACATTTTATGGGTACGGATGCCGTTGGCCAGGGCCAGGAGCTGGTGCCCTAAGCAGATCCCGAATAAAGGCTTTTCAGCCTGTAAAATATCCTTGACCGTTTCAATGGCGTAAGGCATGGCCGCCGGATCGCCGGGGCCGTTTGAAATGAAATAACCGTTTGGCTGGAAGGCTTCCATCTCGGCGAAGCTGGTCTTTGCCGGGAATACCTTCGCATATACATTACGCTCCGAGAAATTGCGCAGGATGTTCTTCTTCACACCCAGGTCGAGCACGGCTACCCGGTAGCCTGCATCTTCATTCCCATAGAAATAAGGCTCTTTCGTGCTCACTACCGAAGAGAGCTCCAGCCCGTCCATACCGGGAACGGCAGCCAGTTGCTTCTTCAGCTCTTCCAGGTCCAGGGTTTCCGAAGAGATGATCCCGTTCATGGCGCCCTTGTCGCGGATATGGCGCACCAGCTGGCGCGTGTCGATATCGGAAATGCCGACAATATGCTCGCCCAGGAAATAATCCTGGATCGATTGCCCGGCCGTTTTACGTGAATAGTTTACATTGAAATTCTTGCATACCAACCCGGCGATCTGGATCTTTCCAGATTCTACCTCATCATCCTGGATCCCATAATTCCCGATATGAGCATTGGTCGTTACCATGATCTGCCCGAAATACGAAGGGTCGGTGAAAATTTCCTGGTAGCCGGTCATCCCGGTGTTGAAACAGATCTCTCCGGTTGTGGTTCCTATTTTGCCGGCAGATTTACCATAGAAAACGGTGCCGTCGGCAAGAAGAAGTACTGCGGGGATTTTTGCGATATCAGCCATGAATTAAATTGATAATGAATAAACAAAAAAGGCTTTGCCCTCCACGGTGCAAAGCCTCTGAAATATCTTATGGTTTGAAAAACAGTGTTTTCGTAATGACAATTCGTCCTGGTACAATGAAAAAATGAAAGGGTTCATTTGGGATTTCATTGCCCGCAAAGGTAAGAAAATATTTGGTTTCGTAT
>CALNCF010000248.1 GCA_937875035.1 uncultured Sphingobacteriaceae bacterium
GATCTTCTTGTCGAATATCGAACGTTTCGGACAGGATCGCCTTAATACGATCGTAACCATGCACTGGTCCGGTGAAGACAAGGATGGTTATGTGGTAGGCTATGAAATTTCTTTTGATAACCTGAACTGGAAGTTCACCACCAAACAGGATACGATCTTCCGTTTTTCTATTTCTTCCGGCAGCGACACAGCCGACGTAAATTTTTATGTGCGCGCAATTGACAACGACGGTAACAAGGATAAAAATCCGGCTTACCTGAGAATCCCTATTAAAAATACAGCTCCTACCATTGACCTGGACAGGAAGCTCATCAAAACAGACACGATTTACAGCGTGTTCTCTGTTCTTTGGAATGCAAAAGACTTAGATGGCCCTGAGACCATCGACTCGATATATATCAGGTTGAATACCGGCGACTGGTTCCCGCTGTCGCGCAATATCTCCTTCGTGACCATTGTTCCGGAAAACCCGGAGAACGCGGGAGTTGGAAATGCGAAAATTTACCAGGGTTATGAAGCCGCATTGCTGAATGGCCGTATTACCGGGCTGAATGTAGATGCTGCCAATAGCGTATATGTAAAGGTGAAAGACCTTTCGGGAGCGGAAAGTAAGATCGATACCCTGGCCCCTTTCTTCCTGAAACGTAAAACTTCCGACCTGCTTGTGCTCGATGCGCACAACTTATCAGCGCCTAACGATCCGAATCCTTATTATCTGCCGGCGATCACCGCATCGTACGGCTCTTACGATTATTATAACTTCTATAAATCGGGAACGACTTATATCCCGGCATTATGGAAGCCTACCTTTAACCTGTACCTGAAGCTGTACGACAAGCTTGTATGGTATTCGGATAACGTCGCCCTCAATAATGAAGGGATGATCATCGAATCGGCTTCGGCTGCTATCCAGGATTACCTGAACAATAACGGCAAGCTCTTCATGATCTCCGATTTCGCGAACAATGCATACCCGTTGAATTTCAACAAAACATCAGCGGTATTCGTGTACTCACCGATGGATAGCTTCCAGACCTTTTATTCGGCGAACCAGAAAGCTACGATGCCGACCGACAGCCTGGCCATACCCGATGCGGTGAACGCCGTAGGATACCCGACGTTAAAGGCTTCGTCCTTTATGGACGCGGTCGAT
>CALNCF010000249.1 GCA_937875035.1 uncultured Sphingobacteriaceae bacterium
AACCAGTTACGTGAGAAGATCGGTGTGATGTTCGGAAATCCGGAAACCACGACCGGCGGTAACGCATTGAAATTCTATGCTTCCGTACGACTGGATATCCGCCGTACCGGGCAGATCAAGGAAGCTGATGAGGTATCAGGTAACCGTGTGAAGGTGAAGATCGTGAAAAATAAAGTGGCTCCTCCTTTCCGCTTAGCGGAGTTCGACATTATGTACGGGCAGGGAATCTCTAAATCGGGTGAGATCGTTGACCTGGGTGTAGATTATAATATCATTAAGAAAGCCGGATCCTGGTTCAGCTACGGGGATACTAAGCTAGGACAGGGCCGGGATGCGGTCAAACAACTGCTGGAAGACAACCCTGAGCTGTCGGAAGAGCTGGAATCAAAAATAAAGGCCGCCGTAACCAATGCTCCTGAGGAGGTAAAAGCCGAGTAACGAGGCCATTATCATAGATTATTTCCCTAAAAAAGACTTACTTAACCGTAAGTCTTTTTTATTTCATCCTAACTTAATGCTGGCATTATATTAATACCGATATTTGCAAGTTGTAAAAAAACTCGCATGAAACGTATAACCTTATTCTTATCCCTCCTCCTGGCAGGGATGTACGCGATCGGACAAGCACCCGCTGGCTATTACAGCACAGCGACTGGTCTTTCCGGTACGCCCCTGAGATCAGCTTTACATGACATTATCGACAATCATTCGGTAAAAAGCTATTCTTCCTTATTAGGATATTACCAGACCACCGACAAGAAAGCGAACGGGAAGGTATGGGATATGTATTCCGACAAACCGGGCATGACTCCTCCTTATGAGTATTCATTCGGACAAACCTGCGGCAATTATTCTAAAGAAGGTGACTGCTACAACAGGGAGCACTCTTTCCCTAAAAGCTGGTTCGCCGATAAATCGCCGATGGTTTCCGACCTGTACCATATCGTTCCTACCGACGGCAAAGTAAATGGGATGAGAAGCAATTATCCATACGGTGAGGTGAACAGCCCGACATTTACTTCCATGAATGGAAGCAAGCTCGGCCCGAACACGTTCCCTGGCTATACAGGAACCGTATTCGAGCCTATCGATGAATATAAAGGCGATTTCGCCCGTAACTATTTCTATATGTGCACCCGTTATTACACGGAAGATAACGGCTGGCAGAACAACGGCATGATCAACGGTGCGGAACTGAAGCCATGGGCGCTCGACCTGATGAAGAAATGGCATCAGCAGGACCCGGTGAGCGCAAAAGAGATTGCACGTAACAACGCGGTATACGCTATACAGGGTAACCGTAACCCATTCATCGATCATCCTGAATATGTATGTATGATCTGGACGGGTGGTACTTATTGCAGCATCTTCCCGACAGTTGCATCTATTGTACGCGTTCCGAGCGTACCGGGTATCGGCGATGCCGTATCTGTATCAGCGACAATCACCGATGACGGAAGCATTACTTCTGTCGTACTGAAATGGGGAACAAGCTCGGCTTCGCTGAGCAACACGATCAACATGACACTCGGCAGCAATAATACGTACACTTCCAGCCAGCCCATCCCGGGCCAGGCAGACGGGGTTACCGTTTATTACCAGATCAGCGCGACCGATAATGCAAACAATGTGAGCAACTCTCAGGTGTTCAGCTATGGCGTGGGTACACCTATGTCTGCTCCACCGGTTGTTGCCAGCATTACAAGCATGCCAGGTGCGCCGACATCAGCGGATGCGGTGACCATTACCGCGAATATCACTGATGACGGAACCGTAAGCAGCGCATCCCTGGTATGGGGCACGAACGGTACGACCTTCCCTAACCAGATCAATATGACGAAACAGGGAGGTGTATACCAAACGATTTCTTCTATTCCTTCTCAAGCAACAGGAACAGTGGTATCCTATAAGATCTCTGCTACTGACGACCAGACTCAAACCACTACAAGCCCGGTACAATCCTATACTCCTTCAGCAGGAGGCACCTGTGCAACAGACCTGTTCTTCTCTGAATATCTTGAAGGATCTTCCAACAATAAATACCTGGAGATCTATAACGGAACCGGTGCAACTGTAGATCTGAGCGCCTATAAAGTAGTGCTGTATTCAAACGGCGCGACCACAGCTACACAAACCTTAAACCTGACAGGTACTTTAGCTACCGGACAGGTGCTGGTGATCAAAAACTCTGCAGGTACTGCATATACAGGCCCCGGGGTAGTAAGCAACGTGACCTTCTTTAATGGTGATGATGCGGTTGCCTTACAAAAAGTATCCAACTCTGCTTATGTAGACATTATCGGAAGAGTAGGCGAAGATCCGGGAACCGCATGGACCGCCGGAAACATTGCCATGAACGAACAAACACTTGTACGTAAATCTTCTGTATATGCAGGGGTAACCGTGAACCCGGCATCGGGCTTCCCTACCCTGGCTACCGAATGGGACAGCTTCCCGCAAGATGACGCTACACACTTAGGCAGCCATACCATGAACTGCCCGGTAAGCGCTCCGACCATTACTACTTCTGCTATCAACGGAACCCTGTTCTGCGTGGGTGCAGTTGTAAATGTTCCTTTCAGCGTAAGCGGAAGCATTAACCAGGGTAATACATACACGGCTCAATTATCGGATGCGAACGGAAATTTCAATAACCCGGTAAACATCGGTACGCTTCAAAGCAATTTATTAAGCGGAAATATCAGCGCTGCGCTGCCGTTCACCGTAACACCGGGCACCGGCTACCGCATCCGTGTAACTGCGAGCAATCCTGCCGCAACGGGCACGAATAACGGAACGAATCTTACTGTTAAAGCCTTACCGGCGATCAGCGCGGGTAACGACGCTATCATCTGTAAAGGTGAAGCCATCAACCTGACCGCGACCGGTGGCGTGCAATTCTCATGGGAGGGCTTTGGTGATACTTCGACCATCCGTGTGATGCCTGATGTAACCACCAGCTATATTGTAACCGGGGAAGACGCAAGCGGATGCCAGAACAGCGATACCATCACCGTTTTCGTAACGGTAGTAAATACGCCGGTGATCAGCCAGACAGACAACTGGACCCTGAGCTCCAGCGCAGCTACCGGAAACCAGTGGTATACCATGGACGGCCCGATACAAGGCGCTGAAGGACAAAGCCTGTCGGTGAGCAGCAACGGAACTTATTTTGTGATCGTAACCGAGAATGGCTGCCTGAGCGATACTTCTAATTACATTACCATCAGCAACCTGGGCATTTCCAGGGAAGAGGCTTTCAGCCTGAAAGTGATGCCGAACCCGAACCAGGGTCTGTTCACCATAGCATTTGAAAATACTTCGGCTTCACGCCTGAGCATTGTGAATGTATTAGGTCAGCAGATCATGAGCAAGGAATATCCTTCCGGACAGAGCATGGTATCTGACCAGATTGACCTGAGCCAGGTAGGCAAGGGTATCTACTGGATCACCATCCAGAACGGACAGGGAAGCGTAACGCGGAAATTAGTGATCCGCTAATCTCCATCCATTGATACACGAAAAAGGGGCTGAAATTATTCAGCCCCTTTTTTATGTGTCTTCACCCCGGTGAGGTGAGTTAAGGATTGGTAACGACCGATGAGGTATCGG
>CALNCF010000250.1 GCA_937875035.1 uncultured Sphingobacteriaceae bacterium
GATTCCCGACTACATACAACTTCGCGACGATCAGTTCACACTCCTGGCTTACTTTAGGGTAGATCGTCCGGAAAAAACATTGGAAAAATGCGGATTAGGGCATAAAACGGAATATATTAACGATCTGATCCGGGATCTTCCGTTCGGGGTTATTAAAAAATTAGACATTTGATTTGATATGAGCGACAGAACAATTATTGATTTAAAGGACATTCACGTAACCCAGGACGGGCACCCGGTATTATCAGATGTAAACCTCTCTATTGAAAAAGGCGAATTTGTTTTCCTGATCGGGCAGACGGGCAGCGGGAAAAGCAGCCTTTTAAAGACCTTGTACGGGGATCTGGGCATACAAACCGGCGAAGGAACCGTTTCCGGCTACTCCTTACATAACCTGAAAGAGAAAGATATCCCCTTTTTAAGAAGGAAGCTGGGCATTGTTTTCCAGGATTTCCAGCTGCTAACAGACCGCAGCATTATGGACAACCTGCTGTTCGTAATGAAGGCAACGGGCTGGAATGATACCAACCTGATCAACAGCCGTATAGATGAAGTTCTGACGGAAGTAGGGCTTTCCCCGGATAAAAAGCACAAGATGCCGCACCAGCTCTCGGGCGGTGAGCAGCAGCGCGTGGTGATCGCCCGCGCAATGGTGAATCACCCGGAGGTGATCCTGGCGGATGAGCCTACCGGTAACCTGGATCCTGATTCTTCTACAGAGATCATGGGCCTGCTGCTAAAGATCAGCCGTTTGGGCACCGCTGTTATTATGGCTACCCACGATTACCGGATGATCGAAAAATTCCCTTCACGCATTATTAAATGCGAAAATGGTAAGATTGTTGAAGACCTGTTTAACCACGTTCATTAAAAACATAAACTCAAATACATGAAAAGAATTTTATTCGGAGCCCTGATCCTGGCTCTTTCAACGGGCAGCCTGTTCGCACAAGGCTCGAAAAACACGGAAGTAGGCGGGAAAGCGCCTGAAATCATTGAAAAAGACCCCAGCGGTAAGGAAATCAGGCTTTCTTCCATTAAGGGAAAGATCGTGCTGATCGATTTCTGGGCATCCTGGTGCGGCCCTTGCCGCCAGGAGAACCCGAACCTTGTAAAGACCTATAATAACTTCAAGGATGCGAAATTCAAGAACGCGAAGGGCTTTGCCATTTACAGCGTTTCTTTGGATAAGAATAAGGATGCCTGGGTAAAAGCCATTGCGCAGGATAAGCTGGCCTGGCCTTACCATGTTAGCGACCTCGGCGGATGGCAGTCGTCTGCGGGCATGTTGTATGGCGTAAGCTTTATCCCGCAGAATTTCTTACTGAATGAAAAAGGTGAGATCATTGCCAAGAACCTGAGAGGCGCCGAGCTTGATAAGGAACTGGAAAAACTGATGAAATAAGGGAGCTTCTCCCCCGCTTTGATCCCTTTCTCTGGCAGAAAGGGATTTTTTTTGGCATACTTTGATGAGGATTGGCTGACAGATTTACCTGAAAACATAAATGGCAAAAGATTTGAAAAGGGACTGGAAGATATCCAGGTTATTTAATAAAAAAGTGAATATGGAAGAGAAAAAGGATGAACAACTGATGAACGAACAAGCGCAAAGCGCTCCGGAAGCTGCTGAAAACACAGCTCCTGCAGAGCCTGTATTAAGCCCGGAAGAGCAGCTGAAAGCGGAACTCGCGGAACAAAACGATAAATTCCTGCGCCTGTATGCCGAATTTGACAATTTTAAGCGCCGTACGGCCAAAGAGCGGATCGAGCTGATCAAAACAGCCGGCGCCGAGGTGCTGGGCTCCATGCTTTCTGTACTTGACGACTTCGACCGTGCCCAGAAATCGATCATGGAGGCTACCGATACCAATGCCGTGAAAGAAGGTCTGAACCTGGTGCATCATAAATTAAAGACAACCTTATCGGCCCAGGGCCTGAAAGAAATGGAATCGTCGATAGGAAAGACTTTCGATACGGATTTCCATGAAGCCGTTACCAATATACCCGCACCCAGCGAGGATCTGAAGGGTAAGGTGATTGATGAGCTGGAGAAAGGCTATATGTTGAATGACAAGGTGATCCGTTTCGCCAAAGTAGTTGTTGGCAGCTAAGCCAAGCATAACCCATAAACAAGATGTCAAAAAGAGATTACTACGATATATTAGGCGTTCCGAAGAATGCAGATGCGGATGAGATCAAGAAAGCATACCGTAAACTGGCCATTAAATATCACCCGGATAAGAACCCGGACGATAAATCGGCGGAGGATAAGTTCAAGGAAGCAGCCGAGGCTTATGAAATACTGAGCAGCCCGGAGAAACGCCAGCGTTACGACCAGTTCGGGCACGCGGGTAATTCTGCAGGCGGGGGCGGATATGGAGGGGGCAGCATGAACATGGAGGATATTTTCAGCCAGTTCGGCGACATCTTCGGTGGCGGTGGCAGTCCTTTTGAAGGATTCTTCGGCGGTGGACGTGGCGGCGGTCGTCGTGTAAACAAGGGCTCTAACCTGCGTATTAAGGTGAAGCTTACGCTGGAAGAGATCGCCAATGGTGTGGAGAAGAAAATCAAGGTAAACAAGCAGGTTGCCTGCCATACCTGCCATGGATCGGGCGCGAAGGATAAGGGCTCTTTTTCGACCTGCAGCACCTGCGGCGGACAAGGAAGTGTGCGCCGGGTACAGAATACCATTCTTGGCCAGATGCAAACCACTACGACCTGCCCTACCTGTCATGGCGAAGGCCAGGTGATCACGGCAAAATGTACGACCTGCCACGGCGAAGGGGTGGAACGCGGTGAAGAGATGATCACTATCAATATTCCTGCGGGTGTGGGCGAAGGCATGCAGCTTTCGATGAGCGGCAAGGGTAACGCGGCCGTGCGTGGTGGTGTTCCGGGCGACCTGCTGATCCTGATCGAAGAGATCGAGCATGAGCACCTGAAACGCGACGGGAACAACGTAGTTTACGATATGCATATCAGCTTTGTAGACGCAGCGTTAGGTACACAGGTAGAAGTACCGACCATCGACGGGAAAGCGAAGATCAAGATCGAACCGGGAACACAGGGCGGCAGAATACTGCGCCTGAAGGGTAAAGGGATCAAGGATATCCAGTCGCATTCACGCGGCGACCAGCTGGTGCACGTGAACGTGTGGACACCGAAAGCCCTGAGCAAGGAAGAACGAGGGATGCTGGAAAAGCTCCAGGACTCTCCTAATTTCAAGCCGAGTCCTGGTAAGAACGACAAGGGCTTCTTCGAACGCATGAAAGAATACTTCGAATAACAGACAATAGAGATAAAAAAAAGCTCCGGCATCCCCGGGGCTTTTTTTTATGCTTTAGCCTCGACTTTATAAGACATAAAAGTTACCAGAGTAAATGCATTGTCTGGAGAAATCTTATACAAAGATGATAACTACAATATTGTAGTAAATATCTTACTACAACTTAGTCGAATTACGGGTTTACATTTGTATAAAAATATAGACCTATGAAAAAGGAAGAAGACTACTTAATTGAAAAAGTAGTAGCAGAATTACCAGCAATTGAGAGCATAGAAGAAGAAATCATCATTGAGATTCCAACATTTCTCTCTTCATACTGTTTCGAGTTTAAAAAGGACCATCAACATCGTATTCCTAAATGGAAGCTGGTAGAATCCTGGCAAAAAGGGCCCCGAGGTTTAAGAAGGGCCAATGCTCCTATACAACGGGTACTATAAACTCAAAAGTTATTCTCCATAAAAATTACACTCCCCCCTCTTGATTTTTCCGCCAAATTGAGCATATTCGTTATCTGAAAATTAAACCAGGCGATATATGTTAAGCATTCAAAATATTGTGAAGCAATACGCGGAGCACCGGGCCCTGAATGGTGTGAGCATGGATATTAAGGAGGGCAGCGTATTCGGCCTTTTAGGTCCGAACGGGGCAGGTAAAACATCCCTGATCCGCATCATCAACCAGATCACCGCGCCTGATGAGGGTGAGATCTTCTTCAGGGGTGAAAAGCTCAATCCTTCGCACATAGCCAGGATCGGCTACCTGCCTGAAGAACGCGGGCTCTATAAAAAGATGGAGATCGGCGAGCAGGTGCTTTACCTGGCCCAGCTCAAAGGGATGAGCAGGCAGGAAGCGAACCGCCGCGTGAAGTTCTGGTTCGAAAAGCTGGAGATCCAGTCGTGGTGGAACAAGAAAGTAGAAGACCTGAGCAAGGGCATGCAGCAGAAAGTACAGTTCGTAGCGACCGTATTGCACGAGCCTGAGCTGCTCATTCTTGACGAGCCTTTCAGCGGATTCGACCCGGTGAATGCCGACATCATCAAGAACGAATTCCTCGAGCTGAACCGCAAGGGTACAACCATCATCTTCTCTACCCACCGCATGGAATCGGTAGAGGAGCTTTGCGATTCGATCGCCCTGATCCACCAGTCGCAAAAGATCTTAGAGGGCCGTGTAAAGGATATCAAGGAAACCTATCGCAACAATACCTATAAAATTGAGTACCGGGGCAGGCTGCCCCTGAACCTGCTGAACGCGCAGGACTTTACTACAAGCGCGCACGAGGAAACTGCCGAGTCGGGCGAGGTAACCGTACAGATCGGCAACGGGAAGAAAGCAAACGACCTTTTACAGGTATTGCTCCCATTAGTTTCCATTGAACGGGTACAGGAGCTGGTTCCTACCATCAACGACATCTTCATTCAAAAAGTAACATCCCATTAATCGTATCAAGCAGCTATTATGAATAAGATCCTACTCATTATACAAAGAGAATACCTGTCGAGGGTAAAAAAGAAATCGTTTATCGTGATGACCTTCCTGGGGCTGTGGCAGATGAGCGTCTTCGAGTCCCAGCGCG
>CALNCF010000251.1 GCA_937875035.1 uncultured Sphingobacteriaceae bacterium
CGTTTCACAGAAGTGATCCACCATACATTTCCCGAAGGGTCAGCTACACCGCAGGTGCGCCCGTATTCCTGGTCGGAAAGACCCATGAGCGAAACGGCTCCGTGTGCCAGCGCCAGCGAATAGCTTTCATCGGCATCCTTCACATAAACGAACAGGTTGGCGGTTTGTTTCTTCCAGTCGTTGGTCGTGTCGGCGATCATGATCGTGCTGCCGGCTATGTTCAGCTCGGCATGCATTATTAAGCGCTCATCGCGCATGTGCCGGGACGTCACCTCTGCCTGGAAAACATGGGTGCAGAAATCAATGAACTGAGCTGCGCCATCCAGCATGAGGTAAGGCATTACTGCCTGGTGGCCCTGTGGTATATTCAGATGATCCATTGCATTTGTTTTTAACAGAAAATGAACCTTATTGATTAGTGATGAGCTTTCAGAAGCTGCTTTTGTAGCCCTTGGCAGCAACTTCGAGGGTGCTCTCTTCGATCTTCAGGCGAAGGTTTTCCTTATAGGCTTCCATACGCTGCGAAAGCGCTTCATCGGAAGTCGCGCAGATCTGGGCGGCAAGCAAGCCCGCATTCTTGGCGCCGTTCAGGGCTACGGTCGCTACCGGAATGCCCCCCGGCATTTGGAGGATCGATAATACCGAATCCCAGCCGTCGATCGAGTTGCTTGACTTCACCGGAACACCGATCACCGGTAATACGGTCAGCGAGGCTACCATACCCGGAAGGTGAGCGGCTCCGCCAGCCCCGGCAATGATCACCTGCAGGCCACGCGACTTCGCCGTTTTCGCATATTCGAACATGCGGTCGGGTGTACGGTGCGCCGATACCACGGTCAGTTCATAGCTCACCTGTAATTCATCCAATACACGGGCTGCTTCTTCCATCACATGAAGGTCGGAAGCGCTTCCCATAATAATACCGATACGTGCAGACATCATAGTTAATTTTAGATCTGTTTATATAATTTTTCAGGCAATCACCTTCAATGTTTCTTTAACGATCCGGGCTTTGCGTATCGCTTCTTCCCGGTCTTCGCCGACCACGGTTACATGTCCCATCTTACGAAAAGGCTTGGTCAGCTTTTTCCCGTAGAGATGAATGTATACTCCCGGAATAGCCATTACTTCTTCCATGCCCTGGTACATCGCCTGCCCGGAGTGACCGGCTTCGCCCAGTAAGTTGACCATCACCGAGAAACCGCGGGAACCGGTATCGCCTAAGGGCATATTAAAGATGCTGCGCAGGTGCTGCTCGAACTGCGAGGTGATATTCCCCTCGATGGTCTGGTGCCCGCTGTTATGGGTGCGTGGCGCCATTTCGTTGACCAGGATCTGCCCCTCAGCAGTAACGAACATCTCTACAGCCAGCAAGCCTACAAGCCCGAGCTCTTCAGCGATCCGGACCGCCATATTTTCTGCTTTCAGCTTTAAAAAATCGGAGATAGAAGAAGGGGATACGAGGAATTCTACCAGGTTAGCAGTCGGGTGAAAATCCATCTCGACCACCGGGAAGGTCTTTACCTCACCATCCTGGTTGCGCGCCACGATCACTGAGATCTCTTTTTCGAAATCAACGAGCCGTTCGATCAGGCTGGGCGCGGTAAAGGCATGGGCCAGGTCTTCTTTACTCCTGATGATCTGCACACCCTTGCCATCATAACCATCCTTGCGCAGCTTCTGTACGTAAGGAAAGCTCCATGCTGTGGATGCAGGCTGTTGTTCATCATCCATCAGCAGGAAGTCTGAAGTTGGAATGCCATGATCCCGGAGCCATTGCTTCTGTATGCCCTTGTCCTGGATCATGCGGATAACAGCCGATTGCGGGAATACCTGCACTCCTTCTTTCTCCAGCTTTTCCAGGGCATCGGTATTTACTTTTTCGATCTCGATGGTGAGAAGATCCACGCTTTTTCCAAAGGCATAGACTGTATCAAAATCAGTCAGCGAACCCGTCACGAATTCGTCGCAGATATTTTTGCAGGGTGCTTCCGGGTCGGGGTCGATGATCCGCGTCGTCACATTATAATTCATGGCCGACTGGATCAGCATGCGGCCCAGCTGACCGCCGCCCAATACCCCTAAGCGGAGATCTCCGTAAAACGTTTTCATTGATAATTGATAATACTTTCGTTCTTGATTTTCTGCTGAAGCTCGATAAACGCGCCGATCAGGGATTCCGGCCTCGGAGGGCAGCCCTGTATATACACGTCTACCGGGATGATCCGGTCCACACCCTTTACCACATGGTAGCCATATTGCCAATAGGGTCCCCCGCAATTCGAGCAGGATCCCATAGAGATCACATAGCGTGGCTCGGGCATCTGCTCATAGAGCCGTTTGATCCGTTCCGCCATTTTGAACGTAACGGTTCCGGCGACGATCATTACATCGGCCTGGCGCGGAGATGCCCGGGGAAACACCCCGAAACGATCCATGTCGAAATTGCCCGAGAGCGTATCCATGAACTCAATAGCGCAGCAGGCAAGTCCGAAACCCATCGGCCAGAGCGACGACAGGCGTGCCCAGCTGAAAAGGTCGTCGAGCTTGGCGACAACCACACCGTTCTGTTCTACATTCTTAACCAGGTCCTGCATTATTCTTCCGCCTTTTTTACAGCGCTTTTAAACGGAGGCCGGCGCAGGGATGGCGGCGCGGCATTCGTCACGGGTGTGGCGGCCGGGGCCTCTGTGGCTGCTTCCATTGTAAAAGGTCTTACCGTATATGTTTCGTTGTTGATCTTTTCATAAAGTGAAGGAGGTACCTTGCTTCCTTCGGTGCTGAACTCGGTATGCGACTGGAGCCATTCCAGGTCACCCTTTCTCCAGATGTATACCAGCCCTACCAGTAAGATGGCAATAAAGATAACCATCTCGGTCAGGGTGAACCAGCCCCATAAGGGCGTAGCGGCAATGATCGCCTTATCTCCGAAAATGGTTGCCCATGGGAACAGGAAGACGATCTCCACATCAAAAAGAAGGAATACCAGGGCGATCACATAAAACCGCATATTAATGGGGAGGTGCGAGCTTCCAACCGTTTCTTCGCCGCACTCATAAGTGCTCAGCTTCATGTCGTTTGCTTTCTTCGGACTGATCAGCCGGTTAGCCGCGTAGCCGAGCATAATGAACAGGATACCCAGGATCATAAAGACCAGGATTTTACCGAATTCAGAGATTTGCAGCTGTGTGTCCAATAGGATGTTCTTTAACCGGGAAGCC
>CALNCF010000252.1 GCA_937875035.1 uncultured Sphingobacteriaceae bacterium
GATGCAGGGAAAGCCTATTACGATCTGCGTATCCAGGAATTATCGACTACCGAAAAGAACCTGGTCACTTTGTTGGGTAAGGAGCTGAACAAGCAGTTTGACTATCCCGACCGGGTATTTCTCAAAGCCTCCTTTGCAGGCTATACCGATAATTTTATCAACAGCACCCAGCTGGAAACCAGCGACGGGCATGTTGACCTTTCCGCGATCCTGCAAAAGGAAAAATTTGAGGTAGAGCTGGCGGTAGACGAGCTGAATGCCGGGAAGATCATCCGGAACAAGGATCTGGGCAAGCTCAGCATGACATTGGATGCCGCGGGCGAAGGCCTGGAGCCGGAACGCATGAACGCCAGGGCTGAGCTCCTGGTGCAGCAATTCAGCTATAAGAAATACCCGTACCGCAACCTGCCGGTGCATGCAACGATCGCGAACCGGAAGGCCGAGCTGAACGTCAGCTACCCCGACAGTAACCTGATGTTCGACCTGTACGCCTCGGCCATTATCGATTCCCTGAAACCGGTCTATCACCTGGACTTAGACCTGAAGCAGGCCGACCTGCAGAAGCTGAACCTATCTGCAGAAGTGCTGCGTGTGAAAGGGAATGTCGAAGCCTCGTACCGCAAGGAGCAGTCGGTAGAGCTGGCCGACCTGGATATCCGTGATCTCATCATGCTAAAGGACAAGCAGGTGATCGAGATAGACTCTTCGAAGGTGACTGCCCGTATGAGCGACCGGGAGAACGAGATCCATGCGGATTTCCCGTTCATGCAGGCCAGCCTGCAAAGCAATTTTCCGCTCGACCAGGCAGGGGCTTCCCTCGTTACATTCATTAACAGGTATTACCAGGTGAATGACGACAAGCCGGTTGCGATCAATGGTCATGAGATGACCGCGAAGCTGGAGGTGACAGACCCGAAGATCTTTCTGGCCCTGCTGCCGCAGATCAGGGAGATGAGCCGGTCTAACCTCGATCTTCAATATAACGCCAATGCCGGTCAGCTGGATGTGGATTTCCGGATGGACCGTCTTTTATATAACGACATCGGGCTGGATACGCTGACGATCGACATTAAGCCGGAGAACCAGATGATCGTGTACCACGCGGGCCTTTCGCGCCTCAAGAATCCATCCTTCGAGCTCATCTACCCGGCAGTGGACGGGGAGCTGAAAAAGAACATCATTAAGAATTACCTGACATTGAAAGACAAAGCCCGGCGCCCTAAGTTCAGCCTGGGTCTGCAGGCGGTACAGCAATCGGGGGTGATGGCGCTGAATATCCTGCAGGAAGACCTGATGATCAATTACCAGGACTGGACGAGCCCCAAAGACAACGAGCTGCGTATAGGGGGCTCCGTATTGCAGGCCCGGAACTTCGGTATCCAGCGTAACGACAAGATGCTCATGATGGACAGCAAAGGAAAGAACCAGCAGCTCGACATCGACTTCCGCAAGATCGACCTGGCGGAGCTGACCCGCATTGCCATGACCGATTCGCAATCTTTTGCCGGGATACTGAACGGGGATGTGTTGCTGCAGGACCTGAACAGCCAGTTGAAATTCAAGGCGGATGTGATCATCGACAGCCTCTCGTACCAGCGGGAATTGCTGGGCGACCTGGTGGTCAAGGCCGACAATGCGGACGCTAACCGTATTAAAACGGATGTGCGCCTGAAGAGCCCTGATAATTCACTGGTCCTGAGTGGATACTATCATACCTCGGATGCGAAGAACGCGCTCGATCTCCGCCTGGATATAGAGAAGATCACCATCAGCCGTTTCGAGCCTTTTGTAAAGCAGAACCTGAGCCATTTGCAGGGAACGCTCTCCGGCGACTTTACCGTGAAGGGCGCTACCAGCAAGCCTGAGGTAAAGGGTACGCTGAATTTCAACGAGGTGGCGCTTACCTTCAATATGCTGCAAAGCTATTTCTATATCCAGAAGGAATCCATATATATCGACAGCCGGCAGATCGACTTCCGCACCTTTGCGATCAAGGATCAGCAGGGAAAGCCGCTGACCATTACGGGGCAGCGTTTGACCTGAATGTGAAATCGGATGATTACCAGCTCATCAATTCCACAGCGAAAGATAATGAGCTGTATTACGGCAAGCTTTTGCTTACCAGCAATATTAAGATCACCGGTGATATGAACCTGCCGAAGGTGGATGTGCAGACCCGGATCGGGAAAGGCACCCAGCTCTTTATCGCCCTTGCCGACAAGGACCCGGAACTGATCGACCGGGAAGGAGTAGTGATCTTTGTGAACGAACGTTTGGTGAACACTTTATTCGATGCCTCAAAGGTTGGGGAGAGCGATACCTCGCTGGCTAAATTGTCGGGCATCGACCTGAATGTAAACATCCGCATTACGAAGGATGCCGAGTTCCAGGTGATCATCGATCCGCAGGCCGGCGACCGTTTGCGCATCCGCGGGGATGCCAACTTAGTGTTCGGCCTGAACGAAGGAGGAGCCATCAGCCTGTCGGGCATGTATAATATTACGGAGGGTGATTACCAGATGACCTTTTACAATGTAGCCAAACGGAACTTCAAGATCGAGAAGGGATCGAACATTCTGTTCAACGGTTCGCCGACGGATGCACAGGTGAACATCACCGCCATCAGCGAGGTCAGCACCGGAAGCTACGAGCTCTTGGCCAACGAGGTGAGCGAAAGCGATACGAGGGAGATCCGTGGCTTGCAGCGCCGTACACCATACTGGGTGTACCTGATGATGAACGGGGAGCTGCTGAAGCCGGAGATCAGCTTCAAGATCGCGCTCAACCCTAACAAGCAGGGTATTTATGGTAAGGACCAGATCGAATCGGCCCTGACCCGTTTGAACCAGGATCAGAACGAGCTCTTTAAGCAGGTATTCGCCCTGCTGGTCTTCCAGCGTTTCCTGCCGCCGGATGGCTCTTCGGGCGACGGGGGATCGAACACGAACAATGCCGTGCGCCGCAGTGTGAGCAATATGCTTTCGCAGCAATTGAACAACCTGAGCGATAAGTATGTGAAGGGTGTCGAGCTGGATGTGGGGCTGAATTCGTACGAGGATAATTATGGCCCGGATAACCAGGCTATCGGCAAGACGGAATTACAGGTAGGCATTACGAAGAACCTGTTCAACGACCGTTTGTCGGTGGGTGTGGGTGCAACCATCGGGGTAGAGGGTGAGTCTGAAAGCTCGAACCAGGTGGCGGGAGATATCAATATTGAA
>CALNCF010000253.1 GCA_937875035.1 uncultured Sphingobacteriaceae bacterium
CTTTCCCTACACGACGCTCTTCCGATCTGAGATGAAAAAGATCATCGAAGCGAACAATGCGAAATTCGGAGAAGGCATCCGGACCAAGAACGTGGATATGATCGCCGACCTCTATACCGAAGATGCACGCATCGGCCCTCCGGGCGAAAGCTTTACCGATGGTAAGCAAAAGATCAAAGAATGGTGGCAGGGCGGACTGGATTATGGGCTGGTGGACATGAAGCTGACCACTACCGGTTTAAAAGGCAACGGGACCGTATGGTATGAAACCGGGATCTCGGAAGTGATGATCCAGGGCAACGGCTCCGACAGCGTGATGACCGACTACGATAAATACAGTGTGGTATGGGTAAAACAGGCGGACGGCAGCTATAAGATCGCCACCGATATGTGGAATGTGAACGCCGACCCTCATGCCGGAGCAGCCGAAGAAACCGGCCATGTTCATTAGTAATCCCTCCTGACAAGCCATTCCGTTTGAACTTAATGGCATAATTTTAGCATATTAGCGCCCTGAATTGAAAACCGGTTCAGGGCGTTATCATGATTTGACCAGATGAATAAAAATAAGCTTACCCTCTATATTTTCGTAGCACTGTTTGCCGGTATCATTGTCGGAGCCATTTGTAACAAGGATGCAGCCAACCCTTTTATTATGGGTTTCGTGGAATACGTCCCATTATTCAGCGACATCTTCCTGAACCTCGTAAAGATGATCATCGCTCCGCTGGTATTCGCCACCCTGGTGGTCGGCGTAGCCAAGCTCGGAGATATCAAAGCGGTGGGCCGGATCGGTGGAAAGACCATGCTTTGGTTTATGAGCGCCACCTTTGTGTCCTTATTCCTGGGCATGATCCTCGTGAATATCATGAAGCCCGGGTATATGATGCATCTGGAGCTACCGGCAAGCATGGCCGATACAGGACTGGAGAAATCAGCCCTGTCGGTTAAAGAATTTATCAAGCATGTGTTCCCTAAGAGCGTATTCGATGCTATGGCGAAGAACGAGATCTTACAGATCATTGTATTCGCGCTGTTCTTCGGTATCGGTACTGCAGCCATCGGCGAACGGGGTAAGGTGATGATCGACCTGATGGACAGCCTCGCGCATGTCATGCTGAAAGTAACGGGCTATGTGATGAACTTCGCTCCCCTGGCCGTTTTCGGCGCCTTAACCGCCGTGGTAGCGAAACAGGGCGTTTCGGTCTTGGCCAATTACGGTATTTTTATCCTCGAATTTTATGGCGGATTGCTGATCCTTTGGCTGATCCTGATCCTGGCCGGAGCGGTGGTGATCAGGAAGCGGATCATTGACCTGCTGAAACATATTATCGACCCGGTGCTGATCGCTTATACAACATCAAGCAGCGAGGCAGCTTTACCCAAGACCATTCAGCAGCTGGAGAAGTTCGGCTGCAATAATAAGATCGTCAGCTTTGTATTACCCCTGGGCTATTCCTTCAACCTGGATGGCTCGATGATGTATATGACCTTTGCTTCGCTCTTTATCGCCCAGTCGTATCATATCGACCTGAGCATAGGCGAGCAGCTATCGATGCTGTTGGTGCTGATGCTGACGAGCAAAGGGATCGCGGGTGTGCCAAGGGCTTCCCTCGTGGTGATCGCCGGAACCCTGGCGATGTTCAACATACCGGAAGCAGGACTTTTGCTGCTGATGGGTATTGACCCGATACTGGATATGGCCCGTTCGGCAACCAATGTAGTGGGTAACAGCATCGCGACTGCCGTGGTGAGCAAATGGGAAGGTGAGCTGGACGAGCCGGGGCAGGTGGAAAACATTTAAGACAGCATTTACAATTGAAGAATTCGATCATTATCCTTATAAACACGCTATGAAACGTACGTATACCTACCTCATCCTGCTTGTTTTTACCGGACTCGGCATGAGCTTTTCCTCCTGTGAGAAAGAACGAAACTGCATTGTAGAGAACAACTGCTACAATAGTCACATCACTCATTTTTCGATTCCAGAAGATACCACCCGCGACTGGATCCCTTATAAGATGATCGATTCAGTAGTTACCTTTACCAATTCCAAAGGGCAAAAGATCGTCTTCAAACCTCATAATTTCAGCGGGAAGACCGATACCTTTATCGTAAATGAGCGCGTAAGCCGCCGTTGCAGCGATGGCAGCGTTACTACCTGCAAGGATTACTACACTTCCGATTCGGAAGGCTTGAGCTATGTTCCGCAGAATATCTCCGGCATCAAGATCGATTATTTCATTACGAAGGTTGTCCTGGAGAAGAATATCAAGACGGAAGGCCTGATCGATATGGGCGTTAAATGCCTGAAGTTCAAAATACAGGGTAAGACCTTTTACCTACAGAACAAGGTAGTCCCGGTGAACCCGCTGGAGTATAAATATTACAGCGATTATTCCGTAAATAACCGGAAAATGAACAACGTTTTCGTGGTCAGCACCCAGGACCAGGTGACCAAGGGAAGCCAGGACCCGATCACTGTTTATTACAGCTTCGGCCTCGGCCTGATGGGATTTTCGACGGCCAACGGGGAAGACTGGATCCGGGAAACATTATAATAAACTATAAAACAGCTATTTACATCAAAAACTACGTTTGAGAAGTAAATTGACAAAAATATTGGATGTTAGCGAATGAATCGATACATTTGCGGTTCGAAATTTTAAAAACACAATTAACAAACCATTATGTACGCAATAGTAGATATAGCAGGGCAACAATTCAAAGTTGCGAAAGACCAGCAACTCTTTGTACACAGATTACAGGGAGATGAAGGCGCTAGTATTGAATTTGACAAGGTACTGTTAGTGGATAACGGCGGAAAGATTTCAGTAGGTGTTCCTACTGTCAGCGGCTCTAAAGTTACGGCTAAGATCCTGTCTCATTTAAAAGGTGATAAAGTAATCGTCTTCAAAAAGAAAAGAAGAAAAGGTTACAAGAAGAAAAACGGTCACCGTCAGTACTTCACTAAAATCCAGATTGAGAACATCGTTGCTTAATCGTTAATTAACCAAGTTAGAACCAAGAAATTCTGAAATAAGATGGCACACAAAAAAGGGGCCGGTAGTTCCAAAAACGGTCGCGAATCCCATAGTAAACGTCTCGGTATTAAAATCTTCGGTGGTCAGTCTGCAATTGCAGGTAACATCATCGTTCGCCAGAGAGGCACGAAACATCATGCAGACAAGAACGTAGGTATCGGAAGAGACCACACCCTGTTTGCACTGGTAGACGGAACTGTAATCTTCAAGAAAAAGGCAGACAACAAATCATACGTTTCTATCCTTCCTTTTGAAGCGGTTGCAGCTCCTGCTGTAGTTGCTGAAGCTCCTGTAGCGGAAGCGGCTCCTAAGAAAACAAGAGCGAAAAAAGCAGTAGCCACTGAAACAGAAGCGCCGGCAACGGATGCTCCTGCAGAGTCTGCTGAATAATTATAAGCTATTCAACGAAAAAAGTCCCGGATGTACATTCGGGACTTTTTTTATGCCTTTTATTTTCCGGGAAGATCAGAACTGCCTTCCGGCCAGCTCATCCAGGTAGCTGCTCAGCATCCGACTCTTCTCTTCCGGAAGCGACAGGGAATGCAATACCTCGAAAGCACGGTCTGAATAAGCCTTCATTTCTGCCCGGAGCAATTCCGCCACCCCCAGCCGATCGTAGATCGCTTTCACAGCTTCCACCTTTTCAGCAGGCTGTAACGAAGAGGCTTTCAGCCAATGATCCAGCGCCTGCCGTTCCGTTCGCCCCGCGAGCTCCATCGCTTTGATCAAGAGGAATGTTTTCTTGTTGGAGATGATATCACCCCCTACCTGCTTTCCGAACTTCTCAGGGTCGCCATATACATCTAAATAATCATCCTGGAGCTGGAAAGCGATCCCCATAAGCCTACCGAAATCATACAGCTTCTGCGCATCCGCAGCAGAAGCCCCGGCAATGATGGCCCCGATCTGTAAGCCGGCGCCCAGGAGCACCGCGGTTTTGTACTCGATCATCTTCAGGTACTCATCCATACGCACCTCTTCCCGGCCTTCAAAATTCATGTCGATCTG
>CALNCF010000254.1 GCA_937875035.1 uncultured Sphingobacteriaceae bacterium
GTCGTACAGTGTAACCACCAATGTCAGCCTGAATTTCAATACCGGCCTGTATCACCAGCTGCCGGCCTATACGGTATTAGGCTATCGCGACAATACATCACGCCTGGTGAATAAGGATGTGCTCGATTATATTTCGGTGGCACAGTCGGTGTTCGGTGTGGAGTACAATACCCTGTCGAACCTGAAGTTTACTGTGGAAGGCTTTTATAAGTGCTACGACCGTTACCCGATGATGCTTGTTTCCGGTGATACCATTCCCCTGGCGAATCTCGGTGGTGATTTTGGTGTGGTGGGAAATGATCCCGTTGCAGGTAAAACGCAGGGCAGAAGCTATGGTGTGGAATTTCTCGCGCAGCAAAAGCTGAATAAGGGTTTTTATGGAATTGTAGCGCTCACCTTTGTGCGCAGCGAGTTCCGTGATAAGCATGGAAGCTATGTGCCTTCTGCCTGGGACAGCCGTTATATCATAAGCTTAACCGGCGGAAAGATCTTTAAACGAAACTGGGAAGCAGGAGCGAAGCTGAGAGCAGGCGGCGGTGCACCGTATACTCCGTACGATGTGGCGCAGTCGTCGCTGAAGGCCAGCTACGACCTGAACCCGCAGGGCATAAAAGATTATGACCTGCTGAATACGCAGCGGCTGGGCGCGTTCTACCAGCTGGATATTCGCGTGGATAAAAAGTATAACTTTAAGAAAATTAGCCTGAACGTATTTCTTGATGTACAGAACGTGACCGGGTTCCGGTTCAAAGGGCAATCCTTGCTGGTGCCCGAACGGGATGCGAACGGGAATGCGCAAACGGATCCGGGTGATGCGTCCAGGTACCAGATGAAATTCCTGGATAATTTCAGCGGCACACGCCTGCCGGCGATCGGGATCATTGTTGAATTATAAGATGAGCAAAAAAGGAATATTACTCGTTAACTTGGGTACACCCGACAGTCCTTCGGTGAAGGATGTACGTAAATACCTGGATGAATTTTTAATGGATCCCCGGGTGATCGATATCAGTACGCTTGGGCGTACTTTGCTGGTGAAGGGAATTATTGTTCCTTTCCGCGGACCTAAATCAGCCAAAGCCTATCAGGCCTTATGGACCCCGCAGGGTTCCCCGCTGATGTACTACGGGATCCGGGTGCGCGACATGCTGAGAAAGCGGATGGCGGATGATTTTCAGGTAGAGCTGGCCATGCGTTACCAGAATCCTTCGATAGAAAGCGCGCTTGCGGCATTCAGGAAGAACGAGGTGTATGATATTAAGGTGATTCCCCTGTTTCCCCAGTATGCATCAGCGACCACCGGTTCGGTGAACCAGAAAGTAATGGAGCTTGTTTCGCAGTGGCAGATCGTTCCAAAGGTCAGCTTTGTGAACAGCTATTACGATCATCCCCTGCTGATCGAAGCCTTTGCCAGCCAGGGGCGCAGGTACGTACCGGCAAACTACGATCATGTGCTGTTCAGCTTTCATGGCCTCCCCGTGCGGCCGCCCGGGGGCGACTGCGGCGCGGCGCCTCCCGGTGCGCCAGCTTCTGAAAGCCTATCCCGGCGGACACTGCCAGCAATCACCGGATTGCTGCTCCTCCATCAGCGATCAGAATAAATATTGTTACAGTGCGCAGTGCTATCAAACAGCGAAGCAGATCGCGGCGAAGCTGGAGCTCAGCCCGGAGCAGTATTCCATCTGCTTCCAGTCGAGGCTGGGCCGCGATCCCTGGATACAGCCCTATACTTCTGATGTGATTAAAAGACTAGCGGAAGAAGGAAAGAAAAATATCCTGGTGTTCTGCCCGGCATTCGTAGCCGATTGCCTCGAAACGATCATCGAGATCGGTGAAGAATACCAGGAAGAATTTCATTCATACGGAGGGGAGAAGGTACAGTTGGTAGCAGGCTTGAACGATGAGCCCGAATGGCTGGATGCGCTCGAAAGCATAGCACGCTATTCCTGATCCGGAACAGCGATCTGTCGCAAAATGGTATCGGTTGCACCCTGTGATTCTTTCATATATTGATTGATGATGGCCGCGATCTCTGCATAGCGTTCGGGGTGTAGTTCCAGGGAATCCAGCGCCTCCCGGAGCTCGTCGCTGTGACGGATGCTCTTCGCACCACCCAATGCGATCAGGTCTTTCGCTTCCCTGAATTTCCCGTAACGGGGCCCGAAGAATATGGGTATACCCGATGCCGCAGCCTCTAAGGTATTGTGGATCCCTTTTCCGAAACCTCCGCCGATATAGGCCACGCGTGCGTACGCGTATAGCGAGAGCAGCATACCGATGTTGTCGATGATCAATACCTCCGCATCCTGCGTTCCCTTGGTCACTGCCTCCGAATAACGGATATGCTTTACAGATAACCGGCTTTCTATCTGTTGAAGATGAGCGGCTCCGATCTCATGCGCCGCAATGATCCAGCGAAAAGAGTATTGCTTTGAATTGATAAGCGGGGCAAGAATAGCCTCGTCTTCCGGCCAGGTGCTGCCTGCAATAAAGACAGGCTTCTCCGCTGCGAAATTTTCGATCAGGGGTAATGGCTTCGCGGCCTGCAGGTTTTCTAGCACCCGGTCGAAGCGCGTATCTCCGGTCAGCGTATAGTTATGTAAGCCTATTGAATCCAGCAGGGTAGCCGATGCGGTATCCTGCACAAAGAAATGAGTAACATTCCGCAGGATGCTGCGGTAAAATCTGCCGTAAGGCTTAAAGAATAATTGTTCTTTCCGGAAGATGGCAGAAACGATATACAGCGGGATGTTCCGACGGCCCAGCTCACGGAAGTAATAGTGCCAGAATTCGTACTTGGTAAAGAAGACGATCTCTGGTGAGATGGCCGCGACAAAATCACGTGCATTGCCGGAAGTATCTGCCGGGAGATAAAAAACATAATCGGCCAGGGGGTAGTCTTTCCGGACCTCGTATCCCGAAGGAGAAAAAAAGGTGACGACGATCCTGAATGCCGGGTTCTTCCTGCGGAAGGCTTCGAGCACGGGCCTGCCCTGCTCAAACTCGCCTAAAGACGCGAAATGGAACCAGGCTCTCTGTTCATGAGGCTTGAGCTGCGCGGCAAGCAGGGCTCTCCAGTTTTTCCGTCCGCGGATCCACCTTGCAGCCTTTCGGTTAAAGGGAGAAGCCAGCAGGATGAACAGCTGGTACAACCGGATGCCGACAGCATAGAGAAATCGCATTAATTGTAGTAAAACTCTTTTGGAACTCTTTTATACAGCGGGAACATAAAGCCTACGCGGATCCCCGACAGGTAATCCCTGCGTTTCTGCGTGTCTTTCGTCATGGTGTCGAAGTTAAAGTCACGACGGCTTTGGGTGAAGCCCTGGTTGAATTCCGCACCGATATAAAAATTAAGCAGGCGTTTATTATCCAGGTGCATGTAGCCAATGAACTCCTGCATGGCAAAGCCATTGGTAAGCCGGTCGTACCCTTTCCGGTATTCGGCGCTTAGCTGCGGAACATCATTCCCGATAGTCTCGATGCGCACCTTATGCTGGATGAATCCACCGCCGACCGTTACCAGTATGCCCGAGTTTTTATTCGGCCCTAATACCGGGAACATCTTGCCTATTTTCGCGTAGGATGTAAAGCCGCGTTCGTATAAGCGCACATCCGCGTATTGTCCGTGCTGGTTAATGATATACCCTTTCTCGGTAGCCAGTCCGGCGAGGATGCTTTCCTCGCGGATATTATTCCCGAAAATATAGCTGAATTCAGCCCCGATCACGAAATTATTCTTAAACTTATGCATCCAGTCGAGTCCCGCCCCTGAGCTGATCCCGAAACGGTCAGCCATGTCTGCTCCCGGGTTCATCAGCTTATAATGCGCGGATATAATGGATACAGACAGAACGCTGTCTTTTACATTGATCTGGGCCAGCGACTGAAAGGAAAGAAAACAGAGGAAAGACAGTGTGAAAATCAGTTTTTTGTGCATTATGGGTAATCTTTATTATTCAGGGTAAACTCGGTCCCGGGATAATTTATTGTAAAGCTAAATATTTATATTCGCCCACAAAATAAAGTTAAGAAACGTTAATTTCAGTCAATAACCTGTAAAAATATGAAAATTACTGTCGTTGGAACCGGCTATGTTGGGTTGGTGACCGGAACCTGCTTCGCCGAAGTAGGCATAGACGTTACCTGTGTGGATATTAATACGCAAAAGATTGAAGGTCTGAAGAAGGGTGTGATGCCAATATATGAGCCTGGCCTGGAAGAGATGGTGCTGAGGAACTATGAAAAAGGGAAGCTGAATTTCTCTACAGATCTTGCCGAAGCCATTAAGGGTTGCGATGTTGCCTTTATTGCTGTAGGTACGCCTCCGGGCGAAGACGGAAGCGCCGATCTTCAATATGTAATAGGAGTGGCCCGCGAGATCGGCCGGTCGATGACCGAATACGGTGTGATCGTGACCAAGAGCACCGTGCCGGTAGGCACCGCCGAAAAAGTAAAGGCGGCTGTACAGGAAGAGCTGGATAAGCGTGGTTCGAACCTTGATTTTGACGTGGCCTCGAACCCTGAATTTTTGAAAGAAGGCGCTGCTATCGACGATTTCCTGAAACCTGACCGTATCGTGGTGGGTGTGGAGTCGGAACGTGCAGAAGAGATCATGCGTAAATTATATAAGCCCTTCCTGCTGAACGGGCACCCGATCATCTTTATGGATATTCCTTCATCGGAGATGACCAAGTACGCGGCGAATGCCATGCTGGCTACCAAGATCAGCTTCATGAATGATGTAGCGAACCTGTGCGAGATCATGGGTGCTGATGTGAACATGGTAAGAAAGGGGATCGGAAGCGATGCGCGTATCGGGAATAAATTCATCTACCCGGGTATCGGTTACGGTGGATCCTGCTTCCCGAAGGATGTAAAAGCGCTCATTAAAACAGCATCGGAAAACGGTTATGAGATGAATGTGCTGAAAGCGGTGGAAGTAGTGAACGAAAACCAGAAATCCGTTCTGTTCGATAAGGTGCAGAAACATTTTTCAGGAGATCTGAAAGGAAAGAATTTCGCGGTTTGGGGCTTGTCTTTTAAACCGAAAACTGATGATATGCGTGAAGCGCCTTCACTGGTTATTATCGAAAAGCTGTTGTCCGAAGGAGCATCGGTAAGAGCATACGACCCGGTAGCCATGGAAGAGGCGAAGCACAGCCTGGGCGATCGTATTACCTATGTAAAAAAACAGGATGATGCGCTGGATGGCGCAGATGCATTACTGCTTCTGACAGAGTGGCCGGAGTTCCGGGCGCCGGATTTCGAAGATGTGGCTTCCCGCTTAAAGCAGAAAGTGGTATTCGACGGTCGTAATATTTATGAAGGTGGAGAGCTAAGAGCATTAGGATTTACCTATTATGGTATTGGTACAAAGTAAAAACGGAAGCCCACGGGTATTTCCTGTTCTCACTGTTTAACGATAAAGAAATGAAAAGAGTTTTAATCACCGGGGCGGCCGGTTTCCTGGGATCACACTTGTGCGATCGTTTTATTAAGGAAGGATATCATGTGATAGGTATGGATAACCTGATTACCGGTGATCTGAAAAATATTGAGCATCTTTTCAAGCTGGAGCATTTTGAGTTTTATCATCATGATGTTTCCAAGTTTGTGCATGTTCCGGGGCACCTGGATTATATCCTGCATTTCGCATCCCCGGCCAGCCCGATCGATTACCTGAAGATCCCGATCCAGACCCTGAAAGTAGGATCTTTGGGTACGCATAACCTGCTCGGACTTGCCAAGGCGAAGAATGCGCGTATGCTGATCGCTTCTACATCCGAAGTATACGGCGACCCGACCGTACACCCGCAAACGGAAGATTACTGGGGTAATGTGAACCCTGTAGGTCCGCGCGGTGTGTACGATGAAGCCAAACGTTTCCAGGAAGCCATGACCATGGCATATCATACCTTCCATGGGCTCGAAACCCGGATCATCCGTATTTTTAATACCTATGGTCCGCGTATGCGGCTGAACGACGGACGTGTGCTGCCAACCTTTATCGGGCAGGCATTGAGAGGAGAAGACCTCACTGCCTTCGGCGATGGAACACAAACCCGTTCATTCTGCTATGTCGATGACCTGGTAGAGGGTATTTACCGTTTGCTGCTGAGCGATTACGCGTACCCGGTGAACATTGGTAATCCCGATGAAATTACGATCCGTGAATTCGCGGAAGAGATCCTGAAGCTGACCGGCGCGAACCAGCAGGTGATCTTTAAGCCGCTACCTGTTGATGATCCCAAGCAACGCCGCCCGGATATTACCAAGGCAAAGGAGCTGTTGGGCTGGGAGCCGAAAGTGTCGCGCGCCGAAGGATTAAAAAGAACATACGAGTATTTCCGGTCTTTGTCGGAAAGAGACCTGAGGCCGAAAGACTTCGATCATTACAATAAATAATGCGTACTCCTAAAACCAAAATACTTGTCACCGGCGGAACCGGATATATCGGTTCGCATACGGTTGTCGAGCTGATCGCTTCAGGCTATGAAGTGGTGATCATTGACAATCTTTCGAACTCCAGCGAAACGGTGGTTGACCGCATCGGGGAGATTACAGGTGTGCGCCCGGCTTTTCACCGCGTAGAGATGTGCGAAAAGGCAGAGATGCAGGCGTTCTTTGATCAGCATCCTGATATCCGTGCAGTGATCCACTTCGCGGCGTTCCTGCAGGTGAATGAATCGGTGAAAGAGCCCCTGACCTATTACCTGAATAACCTTAATTCCCAGCTGAATGTATTGCAGTGCATGAAAGAACGGAACATCGATCATTTCGTGTTCTCTTCGTCCTGTACCGTATACGGTAATCCCGATAACCTGCCGGTGGATGAGCGCGCGCCGATCAAGAAGGCAGAATCGGCTTACGGCAATACCAAGCAGATGGGAGAAGAGATACTGGAGCATACCGTAAAAGCGACGCGCATCAATGCGATCTCTTTGCGTTATTTTAACCCGGTAGGCGCGCACGAAAGCGCCCTGATCGGAGAGGTGCAGCATGGGGTTCCGCATCACCTGGTACCCTATATTACAGAAACCGCTTTCGGGAAACGTTCGCAGCTGAATGTTTTCGGCAGCGATTACCGAACGCACGATGGTACCTGTGTTCGCGACTATATTCACGTAGTGGATGTGGCCAAGGCGCACGTAGCCGCGATCGATCGTTTGATAAATGGAAAGAACCGTTCGAATTACGAGGTATTTAACCTCGGTACGGGCATCGGTTATTCTGTGCTGGATATGATCGGCGCCTTTACTAAGGCAACAGGCATATCCATTAAGTACGAGCTGGCCCCACGCAGGGTAGGAGATGTGGAAGCGGTGTATGCAGATACGACACTGGCGAACCGGGAGCTAGGCTGGAAGGCGATGCTGAATGTCGAAGACATGATGCGCAGCGCCTGGAAATGGGAGCAGGCCGTGGCCGCAAAGAAGACAGAAGCCTGAGGCTTCATTTAAGGATCAAGCATGAACAGAAAGATACTCGTTACAGGTGGCGCCGGTTTTATAGGCTCACACGTGGTTCGCTTACTGGTGAATAAATATCCCGGTTACCATATCTATAATTTAGATAAGCTTACTTACGCGGGTAACCTGGAGAACCTGCGCGATATCGAAAAGCGGGAGAATTATACTTTTATTAAAGCGGATATTACTGATGCGGTGACGATCGATCAGCTGTTTACGGCTCATGGCTTCGACGCGGTGATCCACCTGGCTGCCGAATCGCATGTAGACCGTTCGATCAGCGATCCGCTGGCATTTGTCATGACGAATGTGATCGGTCCCGTCAACCTGCTGAATGCTGC
>CALNCF010000255.1 GCA_937875035.1 uncultured Sphingobacteriaceae bacterium
TGCGTACCAAGGGTATGTCGATGACTAAAATGCCTCTGACCATCTGGGCGTTCTTCTTAACGGCTGTATTAGGGGTGTTATCGTTCCCGGTATTACTGGCGGGTGTGATCCTGCTGATCTTTGACCGTGGTTTCGGAACCAGCTTCTATCTTTCAGACATTTACATTGCGGGTCAGGCATTGCCTAACCACGGTGGTAGCCCGGTATTGTTCCAGCACTTGTTCTGGTTCCTGGGTCACCCGGAAGTATACATCATCATTATGCCTGCACTGGGTATCTCATCAGAGGTTATTGCAACCAATGCGCGTAAGCCGATCTTCGGTTACCGTGCGATGATCATTTCCCTTTTAGGTATCGCGTTCCTGTCGTTCATCGTATGGGGCCACCACATGTTCGTGACCGGTATGAACCCATTCCTCGGTTCGGTGTTCATGTTTACCACGCTGATCATCGCTGTACCTTCTGCGGTGAAGACCTTCAACTACCTGGCCACACTTTGGAGAGGTAATATCCAGTTCACACCGGGTATGATGTTCTCCATCGGTCTGGTATCCCTGTTCATTACCGGTGGTTTAACCGGGATCTTCCTGGGTAACGCTTCCCTTGATATCAACCTTCACGATACCTATTTTGTAGTTGCCCACTTCCACATTGTAATGGGTAGCGCGGCTATGTTCGGGATGTTTGCCGGTGTGTACCACTGGTACCCGAAAATGTTCGGAAGAATGATGGATAAGAAATTAGGATACTTCCACTTCTGGTTAACATTCATCGGCGTGTACTGCGTATTTTTCCCGATGCACTTTATCGGTCTTGACGGTGTTCCGAGAAGATACTATTCATTCACCAGCTTCGAGTTCATGAACGAATGGCTGGTTGTGAACAGGTTCATCAGCGTAGCCGCATTCATTGCTTCTGCCGCACAGTTCATCTTCCTTTATAACTTCTTCAACAGCATTTTTAAAGGCAAGAAAGCTCCGCAGAACCCGTGGAAGTCAAATACGCTGGAATGGACAGCTCCGATGAAGCATATGCACGGTAACTGGCCGGGTGAGATTCCTCATGTATACAGATGGCCGTATGATTACAGCAAGCCTGGACACGATGAGGATTACATTCCGCAGAACGTGCCGCTTTCGCAAACCACGTCATCTAACTTACCGGCAGATTTCGGGGTTCATGATGAGCATGATTATGCAGCGCCTGGAGAAGCAACTTCAGATCATAAATAGATAATACGAGTTGATGGATCATTCTGACGGAAACGATCGATATACCCGGGAAGAAAGAAGATTCATAAAGATCAGTTTTTTAACAATTTGCTCTTTATATCTTCTGATCCTGGCGGGTGGTGTGGTAAGAAGCACAGGTTCAGGAATGGGGTGTCCCGACTGGCCGAAGTGCTTTAACCAATGGGTTCCGCCCACCGATGTTTCCGAGCTGCCTGTCAACTATAAAGAAATATATGCCGCAAAGCGGGATACGAAGAACCAGAAGTTCGCTAACTATCTCGACGTTTTCGGTTTCAGCGACCTGGCTGATAAGATCAGGAACGACCATACGATCCTGCATGAGGCAGACTTTAATGCTGCCAATACATGGACCGAGTATGTGAACCGTCTTTTAGGGGCCTTAACCGGTTTCCTGATCATCCTGACAGTTGTATTTTCCTGGCCCCTGGTGAAACAGGGTAACCTGAAAATATTCCTGCTGAGTTCTTTGACATTGGTTTTGGTAGGTTTCCAGGGTTGGTTGGGCTCTATTGTTGTTTCAACAAACCTGATCACCTGGATGGTAACCGTACATATGCTGCTGGCATTGGTGATCGTTGGATTGGTCATCTACCAGTACGCGTTGTTACGTTACCGTCACCTGGACGGAAGCGAGAAGACTTCACTATCCTTCCTGAAATGGATGATCTTTTTCTGCCTGGTGCTGACTGTTTATCAAACGGTGATGGGTACACAGGTACGGGAAATGCTCGACGAAATTTCGGAGGCCATGAACTTCTCGAACAGGGAAAACTGGGTAGCGAAAGTGGGTGCAGATTTTGTCATTCACCGGAGCTTTTCCTGGGTGGTATTGCTGCTCAACCTTTTGTTCGCATACCAGGTACGTATGAAATATCCTTACCTGACAGCGCTTAAAAAGGTAGCCAATATCATCGTCGCGGTGCTTCTTATGCAGATCATCAGCGGGGTTGTACTTGCTTACATGGCGCTCCCTCCGGCCTTTCAGCCAATACACCTGGTATTCTCCAGCTTAATGTTCGGCGCCCAGATCCTGGCGCTGATCTTAATCAACAAATACCCGGCTATAAAAAAGTAAATAAATAATAGTGATAATAGATAAGAAATACGAAGTGGAATCAGTAGCGGCAGGCAGAGTGAAATTCTCTGATTATGTGCAGCTGATTAAGCCAAGACTCAGTGTCCTGGTGGTACTTTCCGCCGTGATTTCCCTTTGCTACGCGAGCAAAGGAAATATCGTGTGGATTGATATTGTAATGTTAGTGATCGGTGGATTCCTTACAACCGGCGGAGCCAATGGCCTGAACCAGGTGATCGAGAAGGATACCGACAAGCTGATGGCACGTAC
>CALNCF010000256.1 GCA_937875035.1 uncultured Sphingobacteriaceae bacterium
GGAATAATATCCCTTGCCCGGCTCAGATGGCCGTTGCCCGTACCCTGTATGGCGAATAAGATCTTCATTTATCTTTGATCTGCGCTCCTGTTAAATGCTGGTATAATACCCGGATATCTACTTTTGAATGCAGATCTTCCCGGTCTTCGGTAAAATCATCCTCTTCCTGCCCGCCTGCAAACTCTTCGGGCCTGTATTCGTACACGGACCACTGTCCACGCGTGTATTCCAGCGCGGTCAGGCTTTCCACCCAATCGCCCGAATTCAGGTACATCACCCTTCCCTCTCCGTTGTTGATCTCTTTCATCTCAGGCTGGTGAATATGTCCGCAAATTACATAATCATATTGCTTTTCGATGGCAATATCGGCGGCAGTTTGTTCAAAATCGTTTACAAACTTTACGGCATTCTTTACGCTGCTCTTGATCTTCTTGGAAAAGCTCATCTTTTCGCGACCGATCGCTTTCAGCAGGAAATTGATAAAGGTATTCAATAAGATCAGCGAATCGTAGCCAATGGCGCCCAGCCTGGCGAGCCATTTGGAATACTGCATGGTCACATCAAAAATATCACCATGAAAGATCCATGCTTTTTTCCCGTCGATGTCGAGCACCAGCTTGTTCTGTAAACGGAGCGAGCCCATTTCGAAATCGGCAAACTTCCGCAGGAGCTCATCATGATTCCCCGTCAGGTAATACACAGGAATCCCCTCGCCTACGTATTTCATGATACGGCGGAGTACCTTGAGATGTGATTCCGGGAAATAGCTTTTGCTGAACTGCCAGATGTCGATGATGTCGCCATTGAGGATGAGGATTCCGGGACGGATGCTTTTGAGGTATTTCAGGAGCTCCTTCGCGTGGCAGCCATAGGTTCCGAGGTGGATATCCGAAAGCACCACGATTTCAACTTCTCTTTTCGCCATGAATGAATGGTCAGTTTTCGATACAAAAAGAAGAAGGGGGTATTAACTGAACATTAAGCACAGGTGAAGAAATAGGAGCATGGCTGCGGACTCACTATTCGTCCTCTTCTTCGATATTGAAATCGTAAGGACTGAAATAGAATGCGAGCAGGCCGAGCACGGCTGAAGCGAGTAATACAAAGTGTATGGTTTCCATAATGATTGATCCTGGTGCAAAGAACCCGGGGCGATATGAATCCTTAATTAAGCGGCTGTTAAACAATTATGAATACAGCCCGTAGCCCGGATTGTTTGCATGGTATATCAAAAGGACAACCGTTATGACCTCTGCCCTTACCGCCGGATCAATTATATTCCGATCTGCTTTTCGGTGCGCAGCAGTTGCCGGTAATGATGTTCCGTATGGATCTGCATAAAACGGACCCATTGCCGGTTATCGAGGTAACCCAATACAGGGTGCCGGAATTTCTGCCGCGGGTTCCATTCCTTCCGGCGGCTGTAGACGGCCTGCAATTGCTCCCGCAGGCGAAGTATTGCTTCCAGGGCTTTAGGCTTGTCGAATACCGGGGTACGGTCCTGCACCGCCTGCGGCACCTTACGTCCCGCCGGGATCTTCCCCCATAGCAGGATATATCTTGCCGACCATTTCAGGCGGTCGGGCACCGGGGGCGGCTGCGTATCAAGAACGCGGATCATGCCTTTTACCGAAAGCAGGTTCGCCGTCATGATGTGCGCGTATACCTGCGCCAGGCTCCATTTCCCTTCGGCGGGCTGCTGCGCAAACTGCGCATCGGAATATTTGCCAAGCATCTCCTGGTACCGGTCCAGCGAACGCATTAAACGGCGGAAGTTTCTTTCAAGGCCCATCTTACTTATTTTATAATATGGTAAACAGTTCGTTCAGATCGCTGATCTCGTAGGTGGTTTCCACATCGTGCGCATGCTTATTCGGATTGAAGAACACCTGGTCGATGCCTGAGTTCTTGGCACCTATAATATCCGCTTCCAGGGAATCGCCTACCATGATCACTTCATGCGATTCGCTGCCGGCTTCCTGCATGGCATGCCGGAACAGGGCCGTATCGGGTTTGTAGATCCCGATCACTTCGGAGATGAACACATTCTTAAAATAAGGCGACAGCCCTGTGAGGTTCATCTTCAGGTCGGAAGAATCCTTAAAGCCATTGGTAATAACATGCAGGTGATATTTATCGGAAAGATACCTCAGCACCTCATGTGTGCCTGGAAAGAGGTTGGTCTTTGTCGGGCAGATCCGCACATAGTCGTCCTCGAAGCTGTCGGGCAGCAACTCTTCACCCAAACCGAATTCGGCAAAGGTCTGGCGGAAACGACGGGCGCGCAGGTCTTCCTTCGTGATCACCCCATTATGGTAATCTCTCCAGAGGCGGTGATTATTTTCGGTATAAATGCTGATGAACGAATCTGCAGAAGCAACCCCCAGCTCAGACAGGCGATAGCTGTCGTACAGCTCGAGCAGGGTTTCGCGGGCATTGGTATCAAAATCCCACAGGGTATGGTCGAGGTCGAAAAAAACGTGCTTGTATTTCATCAGGGTAAAGGATAAATATCTAAAAAGACAAAAGTAAGAAAATAAGCGCTCCCGGCAGGAAACCGCCTGCGTGACCTTTTAAACGTTTTTCTTCCCTTATTTCCCAAAAAAACCGGGCCCCTCTTTCGAAGGGCCCGGGGTACATGTATTGTAAACCAAAAAGGGGTCGCGCTATTGAAGCGTTACCCGGAGATTCACTTCAAAGTTTCCTCCGGCATAGCTTTTCATCGCGTAAGTAGCGGTACTGTAGGCGGTGCTCAGGTTCAGGGCTTTGTACTGGATACCCACCCCGATCGTTCCGCTGTTATTGCTGTGGTACATGGCCATCAGGTTCAGTCGGTTCTCTACGAAGCCGATGTTCGCTCCGGCGTCGACAAGGTTATCAAAGCCTTTCACGCCCCGGAAGCATACTTTCGGCTCCAGGCGGATACCGCCACCCATGGCTTTTTCGAATACGAACTTATAAGAAGCCGCTCCGAAAAATGTAGGACGGTCCACCCCGGTGGTACGCACATCGGTACGGGTAAAGGTTTTCAGGTCAGGGATAGCTGCCTGTAAGCTCAGCTTATCCGAAGTATAGGCGATCCCGGCATCCCCGTCGATATAGCTTTTGCGCTGGTTATAATCACCGATCACGATATCGTTCGAATTCCCGTTCACCCGCTCCTCTGCGATACGCTCATTAGAGATACCAAGCGACACCCCGAAATGAATGCGCTGGTTGTTACGGTCGTTCATCGGGATGTGATAGGAATAGGTGCCGAGAAAGCTGGTCCATTCCTGTAAGCCGGATTTGTCGCTTTGCAGCATCAGCCCGAGCCCCACCTTGTTGGCAAAGCCATAATCGGCAGTGAGCACCTGCGTGGTCGGCGCTCCCGGGAAGGAGCTCCACTGCTTGCTGTGGGCGAGGTTGATCACGAACTCTTCTTTCAGCCCTGCCATAGCCGGGTTGCCCAGGTATTGATTCTGGAAATACATGGAGCGGAGCGGGTTCAGCTGCGCCTTTGCAACAGTTGTACCGCAGATCGCCAGGATCGTTACTAAAGCCGCCTTGATGTAGTTATTATTTTTCATCGTTAACTCATTTATGCTGCCGGGCTTGTTTCCGGCAGCTCATCATGTATATTATTTATTCCTGATAATGGTGATAAATCCTTTGATCACATCGGCGCCTGTACCAAAGTCTACGATGTAGAAATAGGTACCCTCCGCAAGCGGACTTCCCCCGATGGTCGCATCCCAGGTGTTCGTATAGCCCCGCTGGCTGAAGATCTCACGGCCCGCGCGGTCGAATACTTTCACTACGTTATTCGGATACATGTCGATATTATCGATCACCCAGTAATCATTCACACCATCTCCGTTCGGCGACATCAGGTTGGTACCCTCTACCGCTTTGTAATCTTCGAGCACGTTCAGGGTAATGCTTTCCATACTGGTACACCCATGCTCGCTGATCACGATCACCGAGTAAGTAGTAGCCGCTGTCGGACGTACGTTAATGGACGCGCTGGTATCACCGGTAGACCATTCATAAGCCACACCTCCCGAAGCGACCAGGGTTGCCGTTACTCCTTTGGATAGCTCTGTACCCTGTTCGGAAACAATCTTCGCAACAGGAAGCGCATAGATATCAAGGCTAAACGAATGGGCGATAGTATCGATACCGCCATTGGCTGTACCGCCGTTATCCTGCGCCGTTACCATGATCATGGCAGACCCGATCGAAGAAGCGTCTTTCAGCCTGTAACGCAGGGTCGCTGTGCTGCCTGATACCGGGCTTACGGTCAGCGAGCTGAACAATCCCGGGTTATCTGTACGCACGCGCAGGTTCACAGACTGGCTCGTTTCCTCGCCTGCTGTAATGCCTGTCAGCAGGATGCTCTCTTCTTCTTCGCTATAGCAGAATTCCTGTGCAGAGATCACATCCATGGTCGGCACTTCATTGATATCGCGAAGTATGATCATAAATGTGCTATCCAATGAAAGGTTGTTTTGTGTGGTTGCACGGACGCGCACGCTGTAGGTTTGCTTCTGCTCGAAATCAAGCGCTGCTGTTGTACGCAGCTCATTCGTATTTTGTATACTGAACAACGCGTTGTCGGCATCACCGAGGCCGCTTACCAGGGTATAGGTAAAGCTCGCGTTCGGGTCCTGTGAAGTAGCGCTCAGCGTTCCCGCCAGCGCACCCGGCACTTCGTTTTCGTACAGGTCGGCAGGGGTTATCAATACCTGGTCAGGAGCTCCCGGCTTCACGGTCAGGGTACCCGGAACATAGGTCATATCGTAGTTCAGGGAAACGCCGCCGCTTACTGTGATCGGGTATGTACCGATCGGTGAGCTTTGCGTAGCGACCGTCGCGCCTGCAGGTATCACTGTCAATGCTGATTCATCTTCACCATTAATAAAGCCGCTGTAGCTTAAGGTGAATACCGGGTTCACCGCACCTACGAATTTCTCCTTATCATCCGCTTTCACGGTCAGGGCCCGGGTAGTAATAGACCCGGTGGTGGTAGCGTTCGCAGTAGTCAGGTTATAATTGTTACGGTCGGAGCCGGCCAGGATAAAATCATTCGCTGTTACCGTTTTCCCGATACCGCCGTTCTTATCATCGTAATGGCCGGTACCGCTTACGGATACGATATCACCCGCTTCAATACCTTGCAGGCTGTAGTTCGCTGCTACCAGCATCGCTTCCGTGCTTCCGTCATATTGCTTGGTAATAACCGGGCTTGCATTCAGCGTCAGCGTAATTGGCTTCGTCGTGATGTCACCGTTTACGTTGGCCGTAGCAGTGCTCAGCGTGTAGTTGGAAGACTGTGCGCCAGCTAACACAAAGCTGTTCACGGTGATCATTTTACCCGCGCCCACGCTCTTATTATCATAAGCAGCCGTTCCGCTTACCGTTACATCATCGCCTGTTTCCAATCCCTGTAAGCTGTAATTGGCAGGAACGAGGGTTGCGCCCGCACTACCGTCATATACTTTCGTAATCAGCGGACTTGCATTCAGGGTCACTGTGATCGGCTTTTCAGTAATCGCTCCGGTCGTCGTTTCAGTAACCGTGTTCAGATTATAGTTCCCAAGATCAGCCCCCGCTAATACAAAGCTCCCCGCTGTGATGGTCTTCCCGCTTCCAACTTCTTTGGTATCATACAGGGCCACACCGCTTACCGTTACCGCATCGCCGGTCTCCACACCTTGCAGGCTATAGTTAGCCGGAGCCAGGGTAGCGGAAAGCGTTCCATCATATACCTTGGTGATCGCCGGGCTTGCGTTCAGCGCCAGGGTAATTTGTTTTGTAGTAATGTCTCCATTTACATCGGCCGTAGTGGTGGTCAGCGTGTAGTTAGCAGACTGCGCACCGGCCAGCACAAAGCCGTTTACCGTTATTACTTTTCCGGCGCCCACCTGCTTATTATCATAAACAGCCGTTCCGCTTACGGTTACCACATCGCCGGTTTCCACACCTTGCAGGCTGTAATTAGCAGGAACAAGGGTCGCCGAAACCGTTCCGTCATATACTTTCGTAATCTCCGGACTTGCATTCAGGCTAAGGATGATGTCTTTTGCTGTGATATTACCCGTGGTTGTGGCCGACGTGGTCGTCAGATTGTAGTTAGCCAGATCAAGACCAGACAGCACAAAGCTGTTCACGGTAATTACTTTTGAAAGGCCTGCATCCTTAGTATCATAAAGAGCCGTACCGCTCACCAACAGGTCATCATCAGAAATAACATTCTGAAGACTATAATTAGCTGCGGCCAGGCTTGCTGTCGTGTTACCGTCGTATACCTTCGTAATGAGCGGTGCTGCATTCAGGGTAAGCGTTACATCTTTCTTAGTAATGTTACCTGTAGTAGCGGCTGTAGCTGTTGTGAGGGTATAGTTATGCGCTTCGGCTCCGGCCAGCAACAGGCTGCTTACCGTAACAGCCTTACCCGTACCCGCCGTCTTATCCGTATACACCGCGGTTCCGCTTACGGTCACATCATCTCCGGTCTCTACACCCTGCAGGCTGTAATTTGCCGGGGCAAGGGTCGCGTCCGCGTTCCCGTCATATACTTTCGTAACCAGGGGACTCGCATTTAATGAAGCGGTAATATTCTTTGTGGTGATGTCGCCAGTTGTAACCACCGATGTGGTAGTCAGGTTATAGTTACCGGATTGAGCGCCGGCAAGCACAAAGGCATTCACCGTAACCGCCTTGTTCAGGCCCGCATCCCGGCTGTCGTATACAGCAGTACCTGTCACCGTCACCACGTCACCGGCTTCCAGCCCCTGAAGGCTGTAGTTAGCCGCTGCCAGGGTTGCTGCTGCGGAGCCGTTGTATACTTTCGTGATCAAAGGCGCTGCGTTCAATGTAACGCTGATGTCTTTCTTCGTAATAGCGCCTGTGACGGTAGCGCTCGCAGTGGTCAGGTTGTAGTTACCTGATTCTGCACCCGCCAATACAAAAGTATTCGCTGTGATGGTCTTGCCTGTACCCACTTCCTTAGTATCGTACAGGGCAGTACCGCTTACCGTTACCACGTCACCGGCCTCTATGCCATTCAATGTATAATTACCTGGTGCCAGTGTGGCCGAAACGGTTCCGTCGTACACCTTGCTAACAGCAGGTGCAGCATTCAACACCAGTGTAATATCTTTTTGGGTGATCGAACCCGTAATTGTTTCGCTGGTCGTGGTCAGGTTGTAGTTACCTGATTCCGCGCCGGCTAATACAAAGGTGTTCACCG
>CALNCF010000257.1 GCA_937875035.1 uncultured Sphingobacteriaceae bacterium
CAGAAGAGCAAGCAGGTCACCCTCAATCAGCTGGTCACCCTGAATAAGCAGATCTCCGTAAGAGAAAGCCTGATCGGTACCATTAGCACCGAGATCCGGATGCTCGACGGGCAGATCGGAGCTACCAATAACGATATCGAGAACCTTCGTGCCGAGCTGGCTCAGCTCAAAAAAGAATACGCGGCGATGATCCTGTTCGCCTTTCGTAACCAGAGCTCCTATAACAAGCTCATGTTCATCTTCGCAGCCGAGAATTTTAACCAGGCTTACAAGCGCCTGAAATATTTGCAGCAGTTCAGCGAATACCGTCAGAAGCAGGCGGCCTATATCGAAGCGGCGCAGCACAGGCTTACCCAGAAGATGGAAGAGCTTGAAGGCAACAAAAAAGTTAAGAGCGGCCTGCTGCAGGAAGAACAGAAGGAAAAGGTGATCCTGGGTAAGGAGAAAGAAACGCAGCAGAAGATCGCCAACCAGCTTCAATCCAAAGAAAAACAGCTGAAGAAACAACTTGCTGATAAGCAGGCGCAGGCGCGTAAGCTCGATAAAGCGATCCAGGATATTATCCGCAAGGAGATCGAAGCGGCACGGAGAAAAGCGGAAGCGGAGGCTAAAGCGAAGGGTACCAAAATGCCGGGTGGCGACAAGGAAAGCTCTTCGAACCTGGCCCTGACCCCGGAAGCACAGAAATTATCAGCCGACTTTACAGGCAACAAGGGGCGTTTGCCATGGCCTGTGGAAAAGGGCACCATTATCGAGTATTTCGGAGCCCATGAGCATCCTGTATTGAAGGGTGTGCAGGTACAGAACAATGGTATCGACATTAAAACCACCGCGGGAGCCGCTGTAAGGGCGGTATTCTCGGGTACGGTTTCAGGAGTGATCCAGATCCCGGGTGGACAGAATGCCGTGCTGGTACGTCATGGTGAATATGTTACGGTGTACTCCAACCTGAAGACTGTTTCCGTGAAAAACGGGCAGGCGATCACTACTAAGCAGACCCTGGGTACGGTTTATACCGAAGATGACCTGAGCTCCATGGAGTTACAGATCTGGAAAGGGATGAACAAGCTAAACCCTGTTGATTGGCTGGCCAGGTAGAAAAATAACGAAAGGCGGGGCATCAGCTCCGCCTTTTTGCTGTACGGCATAGCCCTTCCGGATACAGCGAAGCCCCCTTCCCAATATTTCTTATGTCACAGCGAAACAAAAAATAATGTTTACTTTTGCTGTCTAAATTTTTTAGGAAAATGTTTACATCAAATCTAATGTTCCTCAATTTAGGAACCGGTGAGATCGTCCTGTTGGTGATCGCTATGCTGTTGTTATTCGGAGGAAAGAAAATTCCTGAGCTGGCAAGAGGCCTGGGTCGCGGTATCCGTGAATTCAAGGATGCTTCCAGCGGTATCAAACGTGATATTGAAGACAGTATCAATAATCCGAAAGATCCACAGGATAAACTGAATTCATAAGCAGCCGGAACACTGCTCTTATTTCTAATCTGTTACAGTTAATGTCGAAACGCTATAACTCACTGGCCGAAGTACGTTCGGACATTTCCTCCGGGAAAGTCACCGTATCCTCACTGGTCGGCCATTATTTACAAAACATTGAAGCGAGCAAGCACCTGAACGCCTTCCTGGAAGTATACACGGAAGAAGCGCAGCAGCGTGCATTGGAAGTAGATGAAAAGATCCGCAAGGGTACTGCCGGCAAGCTGGCGGGCATGGTGATCAGCATCAAGGACATGATCTGCTATAAGGATCACCAGGTGTCTGCCTCATCGCGTATCCTGGAGGGTTTCACTTCCCTGTATTCTTCAACGGTTGTAGCGCGTGCGCTGGCAGAAGATGCCGTCATCATCGGCCG
>CALNCF010000258.1 GCA_937875035.1 uncultured Sphingobacteriaceae bacterium
GATATGCAGGAAGCCGCAGCACGGATGGATTTCGAGGAAGCGAATGATCTGAAAGAAAAGATAGACTTGCTCGAGAATTACCAAAGCAAGTCGACCGTAGTAAATCCGACGATGGACAATATCGATGTGTTCTCCATTTCTTCGGATGAAAAGATCGCTTTTGTGAACTACCTGAAAGTAGTACGTGGCACCATCGCCCAGACACAGACCGTGGAGATCCGCAAAAAGCTGGATGAAACCGACCAGGAACTGCTGCTGCTTGCTATCAGCGATTTCAGGGCGAAGTTCGACAGCACCGCAAGAGAGATCCTCGTACCCTTTGAGCTGGAGCTGGAAGGCAATGAGAACCTGCGCTTCGTGGTTCCCAAGATCGGCGATAAGAAAAGTCTTTTGGACCTGTCGTTGAAAAATGCCCTGTTCTTTAAGAAATCAAAAATAGAACAGTACGAAAAGCTCAATCCTGAACTGCGTACCGACCGACTCCTGGCACAGATGCAGAAAGACCTACGAATGAATACCCTGCCGAAGCATATCGAATGTTTCGATAACTCCAACTTCCAGGGCAAATACCCGGTGTCGGCTATGGTAGTATTTAAGAATGGAAAGCCCTCTAAAAAAGATTACCGGCATTTCAATGTAAAGACCGTGGAGGGTCCGAACGATTTTGCCACGATGGAGGAAGTAGTATACAGACGATACAAGCGGGTGCTGGAAGAAAACGGCTCCCTGCCCCAGCTGATCCTCATAGACGGAGGCAAGGGGCAGCTATCGTCGGCCATGAAAAGCCTGGTGAAGCTCGGCATTGATAAGAAAGTAACCGTGATCGGGATCGCTAAAAAGCTGGAAGAATTATTCTACCCCGGCGACAGCATTCCTCTGCACCTCGACCGTAAGGGAGATACCCTCAAGATCATCCAGCAGCTGCGCGACGAGGCCCATCGCTTCGGCATCACTTTTCACCGCAAGAAACGCGATCAGGGAACCTTGTTCTCCGAACTGGAGGGTATAGAAGGAATCGGGAAGACAACAGTAGAAAAGCTCTTAAAACGGTTCAAATCGGTGAAGAATATCCGTACAGCCGGCGAAGAGGAGCTGGCCCAGGTATTAAACAAAAAGCAGATGGCTGCCCTGCTTAAATGGAAGGAAGAAAACTAAGCCTATTCCTGCTGTTCTGTTCCATTATTATATTCAGATCTATTCTGTAAAACAAAAGAGTCCTGCCGGTAAAGCAGGACTCTTTCTTATGATGAAAAAATCAACTCTTAATATTCCCACAGATCGTGCTCAAACTGGAAGAGCTCCTGTTTGATACGGTTTGCTTCGATCAAGGCATCCATACCGGTTGCATAATCCTGGATACGGAAATCCTTATCGTTAGACCATTTGATCACATAGCTGCTAAACATACGCTGAACAAAGAAGTCATCGTAGCTAAAGCGGGCTGCATCATTCTGTCTGTTGAATATCTCTGCATTCGCGAATACTGAACGGGCTTCCGGGAAATAAATCCAGAATAAAGGCGATCTGTCGATCTCCTCACCGGCAGTATTACGCAGGATGATGATAGGAGCGATACCCAGGATTCTTGGTTCAAAGATAGAACGCTGTCTGTCGAAGATCCAATCCTCTTTTACACGATATGCAACTACGTCGTCGCGGTTCAGCTGGGTAGCATATACTTCCTGTACAACGGTACCATCCAACTGCTCTACATCCAATGTGTCATTCCGGGCGCCGATCATCGCTACTTCTTCCGGTGTTAAAGGCACCTTGAACTCATCGCCAAAGTCTTTCGGACCTGTAGAAACTGCACTGTACGCGGTTAATTCACCTGCCAGCACGGCATCCATGATCACATCGATCAGCTTATTACGAGGGTAGGTCATTACCAGGTTCTGCTTTTCTCTCAGGTCGATCACTCTCCACACCCGTTTTGCCCACATCGCATCTGCTTCACGAAGCGACGCGTAAGGAGTTACTCTTGCCGTACTTACCACGTCTTTTTTATAGACACCATCCAAAGGCGGTTCGGTTTGGGCAAAAGCTGCAGCCGATACAATAAGTATAGCCGCAAGAATTAAAATGAATTTATTTTTCATCACTTATAAGTTTGTTCGTTACTGAACATTGATTACTACACCGTTTAAGCGGCGGTTAGAACCATCAGGTCCTGTCGCAACGATCTCGTCGAAGAACACCTTGTCTTTCGGTCCGATACCGCTTAATGCACTTTGCATTTCCGGAGTAATAGCCGCGCTGGTCGAAACTAAGCGAACCGCATCCATTCTGGCTCTTACTACCGTCATGTTAAATGACTTTACTGTAAACTTCAAATCGAAGTCAAAATTTTCCAATACGGCAAATACACCGCGCTGGGCTTTCAGCTGTCCAGCGTTCATGGAACCGCTGATCATACCACCCACCTTCGCAACCGGATCCGGAACACGTTTTACACGATATTCCATTCCGCCCAGTGTTTTGTACTGGCCTTTGGCAACCTCGCCGCTAACCGTGATCATCACCTTACCAGGCTCTTTCACATCAGCTACGTACGAACCATTTGAACCGCTGATGCTTCCACCTCCGTTCATCGATACTTTCAGCTTTTCCTTCGGGATACCCGGAGCAGAAACTGAGATCGGGTTCGGTACGCCGATATAAAGAACGTTCATTTTGTCGGCAGAAACTACTGCGGTAGGCTTTGCAGCCTGGTATTCCGATTCGAATTTGTAGTCTTTAAATGTACCATCCGGAGATTTCACCTTAATGATACCACCCCATTTAACAAACCCTTCCTTAGAAGGAGTAATGCGGTATTTACCCTTTCCGTCTTCCATCGGGAGGCGGTTTCCGCCAACCAGGATGTCCGGGTTCTGAGTAGAGCTGTACGCTGTTAAGAACACATCCGCTTCATACGACTGGCCGACAAGCACATAGCTGGTAGGAGCTACTACTACTGCGCTCAGCTGGTCGAATTTAAAGTCCGTCGCATCTACTGATTTCAGGAGGTGAGTTACCACATCCGATTCCGCATTCTTAATATCGTTCTGAATCTTTGATAATAACGTAACTGCAGCCGTAACCGGTACACCTTCGAAATTTTTTGATTCCCAGGTCTTCGTAACGCCTTCTTTATCCTTTACAGGCTCTTTGGCATCCAGGTTAAAGTTGAAATTGGCTCTTTCCTTAGGATCAACCAGATCCAGCAGCTTGGTACGCGTTTCTAAAATTTTGGCTCTGAGCTCCTGACCTTTCTTCTGAGTGATCATTAGCTGAGTTCCGATTTCCATGTCACTTCTCTTAGCGATATCATGAGTTTCCTCATCAATCCCCCCGGCCATTTCGATCAGGGTCTTTTTAAGATCAGTTACATACTTATTTAATTCTGCTGAGTATTCCTGTGCAAGCAATGCCTTATCATAATAAGGCTTGGTCTTTACAGGATTGTTCTTCATGGCTGACTCGAAAGCGCCATAAGTGATTTTATTGGTGTTAGAAAAATTCTCAGTCGTATTTTCCAGTCCTTCGTTAACCAATCGAAAAGCATTCATAAATTCCTCTGACACATTCAGTGCTAACATCGCTGTTAGTACCAAATACATCATACCGATCATCTTTTGCCTTGGTGTTTCTTTACCTGCCATCTAATTAATAAAATAATAGAATTGAACAATCAGTTATATTTAGTTTGCTTTGATAGTCATAGCTGACAGCATATTTCCATATACCGCGTTCAGAGATGACAAGTTCTTGGTAAGCTTGGAAACCTCATCCTTGAATGATCTTGCGTCTACCAGCGAATCGCTGAAGTTCTGCATAGTTTCTGCTACGTTACCGTAGAATTTATTTAATGTTTTCAGATGGTTGTTAGAATCCTGTAACTCCAGTTCGTACATGGCGTTCAGGGAAGAAAGGTTCTTCGCTAAGTTCTGTACCTGCTCATGGTATAATTTAGAGTCAGAAGCAGATCCTGCGATCTCAGATAATGAAGAAGAAGCCTGCAAGTATGCTGCGCTTAACTCATCCACTGATTTTGTAGCTGTTTTCAGCTTAGAAGCAAATTCATTTGTTGAAGTTGCAGCGTCTGTTACGTTGGAAATGGTAGAAACCTTATCTCCGAAGTTTCTCAGGCCTTCACCCAGGCTTTGGATCAGCTCAGGACCTACTTTCGCGTCTTCCAGCATTTTGTCTAATTGCTGAGATACTGAATCGTTTCCTGATGATAATTTCGATGTTTTCTTGCTGTGGGCATCCATTCCTGCCAGTTCAGGATATACTAATGTCCAATCGTATTCTTCATGTGGTGTTTCAAATGCTGATAAGAAGAAGATCAACGCTTCGGTCGTAAGACCTACGATCAAAAGTTCATTTGCAAATGGTAAGTGTAATATCTTGAAAAGTGCTCCAACGATTACCACTGCTGCGCCAATTCCGTAAACTTTGGCCATTATTTTTTTGTAGCTGCCCATTGTAATATTAAAATTTAAGTAGTTAAGTTGTTTGGTGTTTAGATTATTTGTGATTAGAGTTATTCATCTGAAATCGATCTTCCCATGTACGACATCACGCAACGGAAACCGATGTATGATTTCGCCGTATCCTGGTATTCGTATGAACGGGTACCGTTTTGCAGGAAATATCCGATGTCTTTCCATGAACCGCCACGTACTGTTTTTCTTTTCAGCACTTCCGGATCATCCGGTTTAGCCTCGTAGGTATAGTTCGGGTTTAAGTCGTGAACGAATACGTTTGCAGACTCATCATAAGCAGTGCTAGTCCATTCAGCCACGTTTCCGGCCATGTTATACAGACCGTAATCGTTCGGGAAGTACGAAGTTACCTTTACGGTTTGCAAACCACCGTCATCCACATAGTTACCTCTTCCCGGCTTGAAGTTGGCCATCAAGCAACCCTTGCTGTTCCGGATATACGGACCACCCCAAGGATAGTCAGCGCCGATCCGGCCACCTCTTGACGCATATTCCCACTCTGCCTCTGTAGGCATACGGAAATTGTTCGGAGGTGCATCGCCCTGCATTACTTTATAGTCTTCCAGCATTTTTGATCTCCATACGCAGAACGCACGGGCCTGTCTCCAGCTTACTCCCACTACCGGGTATTCATCATAAGCCGGGTGCCAGAAATATTTCTCTACCATTGGCTCATTCATCATGTAAGCGAAGTCGGCCAGGAAGCATAATGTATCCGGGTAAACAGGAACCTGGTCTTTCTTGATGAAAGCGGTACGTGATTTATCCCTGTTCGCCTTATCGGACGCTTCGCGTAAGTCGAACCACTCTGCATTATAGATTAATTTCTTAACGTCGATTTCTTTTTTGCCGAAGATCCGCTCTTCTTCAGGAAAGAGCAGCTCAGACATTGTTTCGATCACAGCCGGATCACTATAATCCAGCTTAACTTTCCAGTTAATGTTCTCTTTACCGTCTGCATCAGTTACGATATGCTCGCCACCGATCAGCCTGCGTACAATAGAATCCTGTACGTAACGTGTGAACTGGCGGTACTCGTTATTGGTGATCTCTGTTTCATCCATATAGAATGCACTGATCGTTACCTGGCGGTTATGGGCAATCTGTGAATAGGCGATATCCTGGTCGGACTGACCCATGTGATAGGATCCCGAAGGGATATAGACCATTCCGTAAGGGATAAATGGCTTGAAAGCATTTCTTCCCTGCACACCGATCAACTCCCCGTTACCTGAATTTAAACCGCAACTACTGAGTACTGCGGAAAGCCCTGCTAGACAGAACAAGGTTGTTCTTTTCATGGTATTATTTATTACTGAATTGTTTTTTACTTGCTTAAAAATTTAGCTGTAATTACAAATGTATAATTATTGAATTAATATATCAAAGCTAAATTTGATTCCTTTTATCGTTTTTTTTGATGAAAAGGTTTTCGAAATTGGTGATTTTTAACGTGAATACTTCCGTATATAGTATACAAACCTGTCAAATCTTATAAGAAGCGTGGCGTTTTGATGATCACGTCTGTCTTGATTTTCTTGGTGAAGGTCATATCATACCCCAGGAACACCTCATGCGAACCGTTGCTCTGCTGGCTCAGCTTGGAGATCGTGTAATCGTATGAGTAGCCCAGCCTGATCCGGTCGGTGATGTTAAACCCTGCCATGGCAATGATCGCATCGTTCAGGCGGTAAGACAACCCTCCCCATACTTTCTGGTTATAATACACCATACCGTTCGCTTCGAACTGGAGCGACTTGGTATACTTGATGATCGCTGATGGCTTGACATCAAACGCTGAATTAATGTTAAAGGTGTATCCCCCGGTCAGGTAATAGTGCATCACGTTCCTGTAATCGGATGTGCCCGGGATGTCGAAGTTCAGCTTGCCCCTGTTCACGTGGGTAGTAGACAAGCCCACATAATATTGCTCTGTAGTATATAAAAGGCCCAGGGAGATGTCGGGCGCAACGGCATTCACCGAAGCAGAGGGGATCGAAGGGTCACCGGCATCGGCAGCTTTTAATTTGCTTCCGTCGAGTGTTCTTTGCATAAAGCCCAGGCTCGCACCTGCTGCAAGTACCCCATTAGCCATTTCTTTCTTGTATGCGTATGATGCCAGGAAGCTCAGGTTCCGTTCGAAACCGATCTGGTCGTTCACAATGTGAAGACCTGCTCCGCCACGGATGGCCGGAATCGGCATGTGCGCGCTGATGGTTGTGGTTTTGGGCCCTCCGTCAATTCCTACGAACTGGGTTCTGAATAAGCCAAAAACGCTTAAAGATTCTTTACTCCCCGCAACAGCCGGATTTAACACCAGGCCATTAAACATATAGTGTGAATAATGCGCGTCCTGCTGCGCAAAAGATCTATTGGAAAGAACAAGGAGTATGGTAAAAATTAGGCAGAAATAGGTTAAATTTTTTTTCATGAATCTCTTTTGACAACCAGACTTTTATTAACAATCAAGTGAACAAAAATAGCATTAAAACAATATCATGCAAATTTTTGAACTCAATAGCTTAAATAAGGTATGCCTAAGAGTGAATTTAGTATTCCGAAACTGCCGGTCGGCGAAATAATATTTCTATTACTTATTCGCTTCCTTCACGTACTCTTCAATGGCCATGGTCATAGAGGGAGCCTTGGGGCTCGGCGCCTGCACATTGATCACCAGGTTGGAATCGATCACCGCTTTTGCAGTGGTCGGCCCGAATGTGGCAATACGCGTATTGTTCTGTTTGAAGTCGGGAAAATTCTGGAATAAGGACTTGATGCCTGAGGGGCTGAAGAACGCGATCATGTCGTAGTTCACATTCGCCAGGTCGGACAGGTCGCTGCAAACTGTACGGTAGATCACCGCTTCGGAATAGTCAAAGCCGTTCTCCGCCAGGAAGACAGGGATGTCTTCCTTGTGCACATCGGTGCAAGGGTAAAAGAACTTCTCTTCCTTATGTTTTTTCAGCAGTTCCATGAGGTCCATGGAGCTTTGCTTGCCGATAAAGATCTTGCGTTTACGGTACTGCACATACTTCTGCAGGTAAAGGGCTACCGCTTCCGTAATGCAGTAATATTTCATTTCCGCCGGAACCTCGATCCTCATTTCTTCACAGATACGGAAGTAATGATCGATGGCATTCCTGCTGGTGAATATCACCGCGGTAAAGTCTAATGGGTTTAATTTCTCTTTTCTGAACTCTTTTGCCGGAATTCCTTCCACATGAATAAATGATCTGAAATCGATCTTCAGGTTATACTTTTTGGCGAGATCGTAAAAAGGGGACTTATCAGTCTCCGGCTTGGGTTGGGTCACCAGGATACTTTTTACCTTCAGTTTTTTCTCCATTTCTTTCTCCACAGTTATTTATTCTTCTTTTTCACAAAATCCATGATCCTGAATAGCTACCAGAATATTTTAACGATAATAATCAGGGGCATAAATTCAAGGGTGCAAAAGTACAGAAATAAATAAAACTTAGGAAATGTAAAATTCGAAACGGCGAAAACACCGGCCCGGATATACTTGTAAAACGTATTAAAAACGAACAAAAGAAGGATCAGGAGCAGCATATAGAGCTTCCAGGAGCCGGGCAGGTACTGGTAAAAGATCAGCAGCGGGAAGATGGCCAGGGCATACACGATATTCGCCACGGACACAATCGCCAGGTAGCCCGAAATGATCTTCTGCACATCGAAAAGGTAGCCCATCACCTTCAGGAGAATGTATTTGGAAAGGTAAAAAACCAGCAGGAACAACAGAATAAAGCCATACCGGTCGGATTCATCGTAAGAAAGGCTCCAATGGTAAAACTCCGAAAGATTGAAAAGCAACAGGGCCGCGATCCCGCAGAACAGGAGGAACAGCAGGGCTGCCGAACGCATCTTAAAGAAATTATCTTCCCTGCTGAACTGGTTGATCACCCGGTCGTTCCAGTATGCCTGGAGGATCACCGGGATATTCCGGGCCAGCTGGATCCTCAGCAGCACAAAATACACCAGCAAGGCCAGCAGCAGGTAGCTCAGCCAGTCGCGGCTGCCCGGCCGCAGGATGATGTGCCGGTCGTCCAGGTCCTTCAGGGCATTCTTAAACTGCGGATCGTTGAAATTATAACTTCCGGAACGGTATTTAGCCTCAATGCTATCGCGAAGCCGGGTGCTTTGCACCATCCCCGGCACTTCAGCATACACATATTCTATGGTATCGGTATCGAGGGGAAAATCGGAATAACGGAGCAGCGTATCGGGGAAACGATAGGGAACCTGGACCGAATCCGTTTGTGCACCGGCAGCGCTCACCAGGCCAGAAAACAGCACAAGAAACAATATAAACCGGGTTACGGACATCGGGCAAAAGTTTTAAAAATAATTGATGATTCCAAAATGGATCTTCCCATTCTGGAGGTTAACCGGGCTGCCAAACTGGGAGCCCAGAGCGTACGACAGGCTGAAAATGCCAGCCTTTGTTTCGAAGCTTACCCCTGCCCCGAAACCATAGGGCTGATCGGCCAGATCCTTACCCCTGCTTTTGTTCTCGTAGAATGCCTGGTTATAAAATGCCGAGAAGTATGAATTCCTTTCCAGCAGGTACCGGTATTCTACTTTGGCAATGATAAACGCGGAGGCGAAGATCGATTCTTCATCAAAGCCCCTGAAATCGTTAATCCCCCCGAAACGGTACAGCTCATTCTGGAATAATTCCGTTCCGATGATCTGCGCCGCATTCAGGCCCAGGTTCACAACGTTCTTCCGGTAAAGGTTGTAATAGTAATCGGCTTTCAGGTCTATCTTATATTGATTGCTTTTCAGCAGTACACTGTCGTACAGCGTTTCATTCAGAGAGGCATTCTTCCTGATGTTCCGGGTGCCCGCCGCGAAACCGGCTTGCAGGGTAAAGCCTTTGCGGGGATTATAACGGTAATCGAGGTGCTCTGATCTCAGGGACATACCATACAAGGCGGTCGATACATCGGCAAAGGATGGCAGCTCGGTCGCGTTTTCATACGCCGAAACTGACAAAAGCGATGAATTACGTTGCTGCACATAGATCTTCAGCTGGTCGCTCCCGCTGATATAATACACCAGGCCCAGGTCGCGCAAGGCATCGAGATAGGTCGTATCCTGCTTACGGATCGCCAGGCCGGCATCCACCCCAAAGGGGGTAGCCAACAGATATGGATAATTGATACGAAGCTTCAGATCCTGGGTACGGTCAGGCTGAGCCTTGAATTCCATGTCGAGCAGCTCACCCCGCTTAAAGGCATTCATTAAACGCAAATGAGCCTGCCCGATGAGACGGGTCTTACCCGGCCGGGAAGCATCCGGCTGAAAGCCGATCAGCCCGTCGAACTGGTTGGCATTCCGTTTATCCAGGAAGATATCCAGCTCTGCACCATGCTGATTAAAATAGACCTGCATGGGCGCCGCTTCGGTTAAGAAAGGCAAATCGCGCAGCAGCTTCGAAATGCCACGCAGCTTCTCTTCGTTGTAAAGCTCCCCTTCTTTCATGTTGAGGTACGACATCAGGTACTTTTTCGATACCACCTGCTTACCCAGTACACGGATGCTGTCGATCCGGATCAGTTGGTTCGGGCTGAACAGGATCTCCGCGGAAACTTTTCCCCCGCGAATCTCCAGCCCAGTCAGGCCGACACTGGCAAAGGGATAGCCATTATTTTCGGCATAGCCGATGATCTTATGAAAGAGCAGCTCCACATCCGGGCCGTAGAGCCTGGCGTCCCTGAACTGTTTTTCCTTAAAGCCCACCGCGCGTACGATCTCATCGGGCAGGTTACCCTTCGATAAATGCTCCCACTCATACGGTTCCCCGGCATCGATCAGGACCGATGTGCCCGTGCTGTCCTGTGCAAAACCTGCCAGCGAAGCCGTTACATAACCCTTCGCCTGCAAGCGGTGCAGGTAACGCTGCCACTCTCCGGTAAGGCTCAGTGTGTCTTTAAAAGATCGCTGGTAGCTAAGAAGAGGAACCGCTTCAGAAGTATGGCTGATGCTGAGCCGGTAAACCGCCTGCGCACGCAAGGCATGCACGCCGATACCGGCGACCAGGAAGAGGGTTAAGGAAATATATTTCAGCTTCCGCAGGCGATTCATCATTAAAATTCCATGAAATTAAAGAAATTCGCAGAAACATGGCCGGAATATATATACACATCCCCTTCTGCAAACAAGCTTGTCATTACTGCGACTTTCATTTCAGCACTTCATTAACGTATAAAGACGAGATGATGAACGTGCTGAAGAAGGAGTTGCGTATGCAGAAAGCATATTTATCGGGAGAAGAAATCCAGACGATCTATTTCGGCGGGGGTACCCCTTCCCTGCTTCCGGCAGCAGCGCTGAACACCTTGACCGATGAGATCTTCCATCTCTACCCGGTAGCCGCGAATGCGGAGATCACCATGGAAGCAAACCCCGACGACCTATCGCAACAGCAGGTAAAAGAGCTCCGGACCACACCCGTGAATCGTTTCAGCATCGGCATTCAATCCTTTTATGATGAAGACCTGAAATGGATGAACAGGGCACACCGTGCGTCCGAAGCCGAAGCCTCTGTAAAACGGGTACAGGATGCAGGCTTCGGGAACATCACCATCGACCTGATCTACGGCTATCCTTTGTTGAGCGATGAAAAATGGAAATCGAATATTCGCAAAGCCCTCGACCTGGAGGTTCCGCACATCTCTTCATACTCGCTTACCGTAGAGCCTAAAACAGCACTGGCCCATATGATCAAAGCGGGAAAGGAACGGAATGTAGACGATGAGCAGGCCGCAGCACAGTTCGAACGTTTGATGGCAGAGCTCGCAGATGCCGGCTTCATTCATTACGAGATCTCTAACTTCTGTAAGGAAGGCCATCATTACCGCCACAACTCCAATTACTGGAAGGGTGCGAAATACCTGGGCATCGGTCCTTCGGCACACTCCTTCAACGGCTACGAGCGGCAATGGAATATTGCCAATAATGCAAAGTATATCGCTTCCATTGAAACCGGGATCATCCCTTTTGAGCATGAAGTATTAAATGATACCCAGTGCCTGAACGAATACATCATGATCAGCCTGCGCACCATGTACGGTTGCGACCTGGATAAATTACACGCTGAGTTCGACCGCGCGTATGTGGAAGAGCTCATCGGCAAAGCCCAGGTCTTTATCGGGCGCGGATGGCTGGAGCATACCGGTAACCTGCTCAGGACCACGCAGGCCGGCAAGCTGTATGCAGATCATATCGCTTCCGAACTTTTTATCGAAGAAAAGAAATAGTAGTTTCACCTGAATTATTATTGAAACAGATCCATGAAGATTTCCATCAGCCTTCCTTCCGGCGCTTACCGCGCCGACCTGCAACAAGCCCTCGATATTTCCATCCCTTTAAGACAAGGAAAAAGCGTGAATGCCTTTCATATTGATTACGCGCGCTTTGAGCCGGTGCGGGTTGGCAGCTTTGTCGGATCGGTAGCCGAAGGCGGAAGCGCGAACTGCGAGAATCTTTACATCAATGCCCATGGAAACGGAACGCATACCGAATGCGTAGGACATATCTCCAGGGAACGTATCAGCCTGAACGATTGCCTGAAGCAATTCATGTTCGGGGCAGAGCTCATCAGTATCCGGCCGAAAACACTGGAAAATGGCGACGGGCTGATCACCCTTGAGCAGATCAGGCAGGCGCTGCAAAGCAAGTCCTGCGAAGCGCTTGTCATCCGTACGCTGCCCAACAGCAGCGACAAGCAGTTCCGGCAGTATTCCGGGAACAACCCGGCCTATATGGAGCCTGCGGCGGCAAGGTATATCCGCGAGCAGGGTATTAAGCACCTGCTGCTGGATCTTCCTTCGGTAGACCGCGAGGAAGATGAAGGCCTGCTGAGCGCGCATCACGCATTCTGGAATTACCCTGAGGCTCCGGCTATGGACCATACCATTACCGAGATGATCTATGTAAAGGATGAGATCGCCGACGGAACCTATTTACTCCAGATGCAGATCACCCCGATCGAAAGCGACGCAAGCCCTTCAAAGCCGGTACTCTATTCCCTTGAACGGGAA
>CALNCF010000259.1 GCA_937875035.1 uncultured Sphingobacteriaceae bacterium
GAAATTACACCTTTTGTTTTACAGGAACTTAAAAAAGCGGGAGCGAAAGCAACCTTCTTCTGCATCGGCGACAATGTACGCAAGCACCCGGAAGAATTCCGGGAGGTAGTGGACGCCGGACACAGCATCGGCAACCATACCTATAATCACCTCAACGGCTGGCATACACCCGACAAAGAATACCTCGATAATATTGCTCTTTGCAAGCCCTACTTCCGCAGCAACCTGCTGCGCCCGCCCTATGGCCGGATCCGTTCTTCGCAGATCCGCGCTTTGAAAAAGGAGTACCGCATTATTATGTGGGATATCCTCACGGGTGATTTCGACCCGCAGCTAAGCCCGGAAGCCTGCTACCGTAAGGTGATCGCGAAGACCCGCCCGGGCTCCATTGTTGTTTTTCACGACAGCATCAAAGCCTTTCCACGCTTAAAATACGTATTGCCTAAAGCGCTGGAATACTGGACCGCAGCCGGCTACCGGTTCGAAGCGATCCCCGGCGAATGGACCATCGGCAGCTAAGCTCCTGCCGGTCAGCGCTTCCCGCTTTTAGAATACGCTAAAAAATTATTCCTTCCTTAGAACTTTTCCAAATTAGGATTGTCTGAAATATAGCACCCCGACCTTTCATTAAAATTCATAAATTCGCACATCCTCAGAACAATCGTTAAAATATAATAAATCACTCAATAAAATGGCTTTTGATATAGAAATGATTAAAAAGGTTTACGGAAGCATGGGCGAGCGTATTGATGCAGCCCGTACCACTGTAAACAAACCCCTGACACTTACTGAGAAGATCCTTTACTCCCACTTATGGGATGGCAAAGCCAGTCAGTCGTATGAGCGCGGGAAGTCGTACGTAGACTTCGCGCCGGACCGTGTAGCCATGCAGGATGCAACGGCGCAGATGGCTCTTCTGCAATTTATGCAGGCTGGCAGACCACAGGTAGCCGTACCGTCTACGGTACACTGCGATCACCTGATCCAGGCTAAGGAAGGCGCAGTAGCCGATTTAGCGACAGCAAATGATAAGAACAAAGAAGTATATGATTTCCTGGCATCCGAATCGAATAAATACGGGATCGGTTTCTGGAAGCCGGGAGCAGGTATTATTCACCAGGTAGTGCTGGAAAACTATGCGTTCCCGGGCGGAATGATGATCGGTACCGATTCGCACACCGTAAATGCCGGAGGCTTGGGCATGGTGGCTATCGGGGTGGGTGGCGCTGATGCCTGCGATGTGATGGCAGGCCTGCCATGGGAACTGAAATTCCCGAAGCTGATCGGTGTGAAGCTGACCGGGAAATTATCCGGCTGGACCTCTGCCAAAGACGTGATCCTTAAAGTAGCGGGTATCCTGACCGTAAAAGGCGGAACCGGGGCTATCCTTGAATATTTCGGAGAGGGTGCACACTCTCTTTCCTGTACCGGTAAGGGTACCATCTGTAACATGGGCGCAGAGATCGGGGCAACCACTTCGATCTTTGGATACGACCAGAAGATGGCCGATTACCTGAGAGGCACTGAGCGTGCTGATGTTGCCGCGCTGGCTGATGCCGTTGCCGCTCACCTGACCGGTGACGACGAAGTATACGCCAACCCTGAATTGTATTTCGACCAGGTGATCGAGATCAACCTTTCAGAGCTGGAACCACATATCAACGGGCCGTTTACTCCTGACCTCGCATGGCCGCTTTCTAAATTCGCGGCAGCCGTTAAGGAAAACAACTGGCCGGCAAAGCTGGATGTAGGATTGATCGGCTCCTGTACCAACTCTTCTTATGAAGACATTACACGTGCCGCTTCGCTTGCAGCACAGGCTGTCAATAAAGGCCTCGTGGCAAAATCAGAATTCACCATTACCCCGGGATCTGAGCTGGTACGATATACGGTTGACCGCGACGGTTACCTGGATACCTTCGGAAAAATGGGCGGAGTGGTGCTGGCCAATGCCTGCGGACCATGTATCGGTCAATGGGCGCGTCACGGAGCCGAGAAACAAGAGAAAAATTCCATCATTACTTCCTTCAACCGGAACTTCGCAAAAAGAGCCGACGGAAACCCGAATACACACGCTTTCGTAGCATCACCGGAAATTGTAACGGCCCTGGCTATTGCCGGCGACCTGACCTTTAACCCGGTAACCGATTACCTGACTAACGAAAAAGGCGAGCAGGTACGTCTTGATGAGCCTAAAGGCATCGAGCTTCCGATCAAGGGCTTCGCAGTAGAAGATGCGGGCTACCAGGCTCCGGCAGCAGACGGAAGCCAGGTACAGGTAATCGTATCTCCAACCTCCGACCGTTTGCAATTATTAGCGCCGTTCTCCGCATGGGAAGGTACCGACCTTAAAGGTCTGAAGCTCCTGATCAAGGCGAAAGGAAAATGTACGACCGACCATATTTCGATGGCAGGTCCATGGCTGAAATTCCGCGGGCACCTCGACAACATTTCAAACAATATGCTGATCGGTGCGATCAATGCGTACAACGATAAAGCGGATTCGGTAAAGAACCAGCTCAATGGCGAATACGATTCTGTACCTCAGGTACAGCGCCAGTATAAAGCAGCGGGAATCGCGTCGATCGTTGTAGGAGATGAAAACTATGGTGAAGGCTCTTCACGTGAGCACGCGGCCATGGAGCCACGCCACTTAGGCGTAAGGGCGATCCTGGTGAAATCATTCGCACGTATCCACGAAACAAACCTGAAGAAACAAGGCATGCTCGCGTTGACATTCGCGAACCCTGCCGATTATGACAAGATCCGTGAAGATGACACCTTCGATATCCTTGGGCTGACTTCGTTCACCCCGGGCGTACCGCTGGGCATCGTGCTTCATCACAGTGATGGTACTACCGAAGATTTCCTGGTGAACCATACTTACAATGCACAACAGATCGAATGGTTTAAAGCCGGCGGCGCGCTGAACATTATCCGCGCATCGGTAAAGTAAACCGGTTCCATTTCTTATTCATACAAAAGCGTATCCATACCGGGTACGCTTTTTTATGCTCCGGGAGATACCCTGCCCTGATTTTATTTTAAATTGCAGCCATGAAAATTACGTTGCTTTGTGTAGGTAAGACCGACGACAGCTATTTGCAGGAGGGGATCAGCAAATACGCGAACCGTCTGAAGCATTATATCAGGTTCTCGATCGTTGAGATACCCGACCTGAAGAACACGAAGAACCTGAGCTTCGAGCAGCAGAAAAGCAAGGAAGCCGAGTTGATCATGAAACAGGTTTCGGCAACCGATCATGTGGTTCTGTTAGATGACAAAGGAAAAGAATATACCTCCAAAGCCTTTGCCGAATTCCTGAACCAGGGAATGATTAAGAGCATCGGATCGATGGTATTCATTATCGGGGGGCCTTATGGCTTCGATGATCAGATATACCAGCGTGCCGACATGAAGCTGTCGCTTTCGAAGATGACCTTTTCTCACCAGATGGTGCGCCTGTTCTTTACGGAACAGCTCTACCGTTCGTTCACCATCCTGCGGAACGAACCCTATCATCACGAATAAAACAAAAAAGCCCACCGGTAAGGCAGGCTTCTCATATGACTGATTGTTTTTATGCGGTAACCGCAACATCTTCTTTCAGCTCAACGAAGAGATCGGCATGGTCGCGTCTTACCTTTTTCTGGCTCAGCAGCCAATCGTTCTCTTCATCGCGGTAACCCAATGGTAAAAGCGTTACGCTGCGCAGACCCTTTTCGCGAAGATCCAACAGCTCATCCAACGCGTGCGTGTCGAAACCCTCCATCGGGGTAGCGTCCACTCCTTCCAGCGCCGCGGCTGCAATGCCCAAACCAAAAGCGATGTACGCCTGGCGGGCATTCCACTGGTAATTCTGTTCCTGCGAATTCTTCTGCGTGGCTGCGTTCAATATGTTCTGCTTGAACGCTTCCAGTGTTTCAGGGTGCACCCCGCGGGTTTCCGCGATCTGCGCAATGTACCGGCTTACCTGGTACTCGGAGATATTATCCCATGCAGCGAACACTAATAGGTGCGACGCATCCGTGATCTGCGACTGGTTATAGGCAACCTCCTGGATCTTCTTACGCAGGTCGTGATTCTCGATCACAAAAACCTTATACGGCTGCAAACCCATCGACGAGGGCGCCAGCCTGATAGCTTCCAGTATCCGGTCGATCTTTTCCTGCGGAACCTTTTGTCCGTTCATTTTCTTGGTGGCATACCGCCAGTTCAGGGCTTCTGATAAATTCATGTCTTTTCTATGATTATTTAACTATTGTTATATTATATAACACTGTTAACTTATCAATCAAAAAAAGGTTTTTAATCGCGGATGTTTTTTATAACGCCCTTTACCAAGTCGCTGAAAACCATTTGTTTAAATTCATCAGTAGCGTGGGTGGCACTCGTCATATGAATGGAAACAAAGCCATGGAGCATGGACCAGTAGGTAGTAAACTTCAGCATGACATCGGCCTCCGGGTTCCGGCCTTCGCGGATAAGAGCCTGGATCACCGCGCGGTTCAACTGGCTAAACTGTACCAGCTCGAGAATCTGCCGTACGGTTTCGCAGGTGGGCATACCCAGGCCATACATCAACTGGTAATATTCGGGATTCCTGACAGCGAAGCTCCAATAGGCATGTGCCATGGCCTCAAGCTGGGCAGCGGGGGTAGCTGCCGTATCCCTGGCTTCTTCCAGGTCTGCGTTCAGCTGGCGGAAACCCTCACGGGTAAACTCCATCAGCAGGGCATCCTTGCTTTCGAAATGCGTATAGATAACCGGCACACTGTACTCAATGGCATCAGCAATCTTGCGGATCGAAAGCGCCTGCCATCCATCCTGCAGCACCAATTGCCAGGCAGCCTCCAGTATGGCGGTCCTTACTTCCTCTTTCTGGCGTTGTTTTCTTTCGATGATCCCCATTGAATACGTGTAGTGCTTACTAACACCGTTAGCAAATATACGTTTTTAGCTACCTGAAGCAAGTGCCCGGGAACGGGAAGACAGGGCATAAAAAAAGTGTTGATTATTCAGCACTTTCAGTTTCTGTGGTCTCTGCTTCCGGTTCAGCCTCCGGGGGCTGCTCATCAAAAAGCGGCAGCTTCGAAAGAATGCCATACCAGGAAACGATCTTTTTAATGTCTGAGCCATATACCCGCTCCTGGTCATGCTCAGGAGAGATAAAGCTGAAGTATGCCCTGAGCGCCTTGCCATCCGCTTTCGCATCGGGCACTGCTTTTTCAGAAGCAGTTGATTTCATTTTTTCCAGCACGCTTACCAGGCTGATGTCTTCATCGTCCTCACCGAAGATCGTAATGTCTTCCAGTGTAGCCAGCTTGCTGGTCGCGTTCGTCATGATCTTGGTTTTTGCTTCATCCAAAGACTCTAAAACAAACCCTGCCTTGTTCTGGCCAATAACTCTGTATAAACCGGGCTTACCCGAAACAGATACAATTCCTCTTAAATTCATCTCAATTATTTACTAAATGATAACGGGCATACGTTCCCGGGCGATCCCGGCATATGCCCGCTATGCACCGGTTATTATTCTTCTGTTATTTCAATACCCAGGATCTTGTCTCCCTGGCGGATATCGTCGATCACATCCACGTTTCCTGTAACCTTACCAAATACGGTATGGTTGCGGTCGAGGTGAGCGGTATTCTGACGGCTGTGGCAGATAAAGAACTGGGAACCGCCTGTATTTCTTCCGGCATGCGCCATAGATAATACACCACGGTCGTGGTACTGGTTCTCGCCGGTCAGCTCGCAATCGATGCTGTAACCCGGGCCACCCGCTCCGGTTCCGGTAGGGTCGCCACCCTGGATCACGAAATCAGGAATGACACGGTGAAAGGTCACCCCGTCATAAAAACCTGAACGTGCCAGCTTTACAAAATTAGCCACGGTGTTTGGAGCGTCTTTCTCATAGAACGTTACGCTGAGATCACCCTTTTCTGTCTTGATAATTGCACTTATCATATCTTTGTTTTTTTGAGAACGGCAAATGTAATAAAATATTCCGTTATGATTACCGTTCGGATTTTAACCGTAATTTAGTCTGCCTGTTCTTTTTTAGGCGCTTACTGAACCGGAACGGCAGAAAGCAGGGGATTATTTCCCTGTTCCAAATATAAAAATGTACGTGCCAGGTCAGCCACTCACACAGGCAAAAAACGTTAAATCTGAAAATATTCCCTTACGGGCCATTATCATTATGAAAAAGCTCCTGGTCATTCTTTGTATTATCTTATTCAGTAACAGTGTCAGGGCTTCGTCCATTCTGATCAATATGGATGAATCGCAGACGAATCACCTGAAGGCCTATGGCATTGCTTACTGGGTACTGAAGCAAGACCTCAGCATCGACTGGCTGCTGAATTACCGGGGAGGCAGCTTCCTGATCCCTTATGCGCAGACCATCGAAAGCGAATGCCGCATCCGGGGGGTTTCATATGAGGTGATCGCTGATGCGCAAGCCGCGCTGATCTTACAGCAGGTATCCGATCCCGAAACGAATATGGATGCCGTTAAGCTGGAGAAGGCCCCGAAAATGGCTGTCTACTCTCCGAAGAACAAGCTCCCCTGGGATGATGCCGTAACCCTCGTGTTAACTTATGCCGAAATTCCGTATGATATTATTTATGATGAAGAGGTGATCAGCGGGGTTTTGCCAAAATACGACTGGCTGCATTTGCACCATGAGGATTTTACAGGACAATACGGTCGTTTCTGGGCGGCGTATAAAAATGTACAATGGTACCAGAACGATGTTCGCCTGAACGAAGAAATGGCGAATAAGCTGGGCTTTAAAAAAGTATCGGAGCTGAAGCTGGCGGTTGCCAAAAAGATCCGCGACTTCTGCGCAGGCGGAGGCTTTATGTTTGCCATGTGCTCCGGTACCGACAGCTACGATATCGCGCTCTCCGCCGAAGGCGTTGATATCTGCGAAAGCATGTTCGACGGCGACCCTGCCGACCGCAACGCCCAGCAGAAGATTGATTATACCAGGACCTTCGCCTTTCAGAATTTCAGGCTGGATATGAATGCCTATAATTACGAATTCTCTGATATTGATAATACACAGTACCGGAACCTGAAAGAAGACAACGATTATTTTTCCCTGTTCGAGTTTTCCGCCAAATGGGACCCGGTTCCATCCATGCTTACCCAGAATCACGAGAAGCTGATCAAAGGATTTATGGGACAAACCACAGCGTTCCGTAAGCCCTTGCTGAAGCCGGATGTTCTGGTGATGGGCGAAACCAAATCGGTAAATGAAGCGCGTTATATTCACGGGGAATATGGCAAGGGTACCTGGACATTTTACGGCGGGCACGATCCGGAGGACTACCAGCACCTGGTGAACGACCCTCCCACCGATCTCAACCTTCACCCCAACTCTCCCGGTTACCGGTTAATCCTGAACAACGTATTATTCCCGGCAGCCAAGAAGAAGAAGCAGAAAACCTGATCGTTCACACATCAACATAAAAAAAGACCTTGCTGTATTCACAAGGTCTTTTCTGTTTTTGTATGATTTCTTTTCTTACCATATCTTTACACAGATGTTATCGGCACGGTGCATCTTATCACCTTCCTTCACTCCGAATGCCTTATAGAACTCCGGCATATTGCTTAGGGGACCATTCACACGGAACTCTGATGGAGAATGCACGTCGCTCATGATCTGGTTCGCCAGGTTCTCGTTCCGGCGGTTCACCATCCAGGCATATCCATACGCCAGGAAGAAACGCTGATCCGGTGTTAAGCCCGCGATCTTCTTGTCTGATTTACCCTGCTCCGTTTTTTTGAAAGCTTCGTAGCCTAACATGATACCACCCAGGTCGGCAATGTTCTCCCCCTGTGTAGCCGAACCGTTCACGTGCATGCTGTCAAGCACCACATACTGGTTATATTGATCAACGATCAGCTTCGTCTTCTCATTGAATTTCACACGATCCTCTTTCGTCCACCAATCGTTCAGGTTTCCGTTCTCATCATACTGGCTGCCCTGGTCGTCAAAGCCATGTGTCAGCTCATGACCGAAAGTAGATCCGCCAATGATCCCGTATAATACGGCATCATCCGGCATGCGCCCTTCAAATCCCGGAACCAGGATATTACAGGCCGGTACCACGATCTCGTTCAGGGTCGGATCGTAATACGCGTTATACGTTTGAGGTGTCATTCCCCACTCCGATTTGTCCACCGGCTGGCCGTACTTCTTGATCATCTCTGCAAAGCTCCAGATGTTCACGCGCATTACATTGACCGCGTACGACTGGCGATCGATCTCAACGCTCGACATATCCTTCCATTTGTCAGGATAGCCAACCTTCATATTCACTTTAGCCAATTTGCTAAGCGCTTTTTCTCTTGTCACTTCAGACATCCAATCGAGCTGGCGGATATGATCCGCGTATACGTCACGGATATTGTTCCCGATCTCCAGTAATTTTTCCTTGGTTCCTTCCGGGAGATATTCCTTGATGTACACCTGCCCGATCAGCTCTCCAAGCGCGCCGTTCGTTTCTTCAACCACCCGTTTCCAGCGTGGCTTCTGCTCTTTCGCACCTGACAATACGCTGCCATAGAATTTAAAATTCTGATCGTCGATCGATTTATTCAGATAGCCTGCATAGGAATTCAACAGATCCCATTTGAGGTATACTTTCCAATCTTCTATGCTGTATTTCTTAAGAAGTGTGTTCAGAGAAGAGAAGAATTCCGGCTGCCCGACGATCACGCTGTCTACCTTTGTCAGGCCCATGCCTTGCAAAGCTTCCTTCCAGGAAATGGCAGGTGTCAGCGCTTCCAGTTGCGCAACAGATTTCTTGTTATAGTTCAGGTACGGATCGCGGGTATCTTCGAGCTTACGGCTTGCCTTTGCCAGTCCGCTTTCGATCTCCATCACCTTATTCGCCTGCTTTACCGCCAGCTCTGCTGTCGTACCCGAAAGCTCCATCATCTTAGCGAGGTGCTGCACATATTCTTTACGCACATTGGTGGTACGCGCGTCGGTATTAAAATAATAATCACGATCCGGAAGACCGATTCCCCCCTGATACAGGAAGATCGCGTTCACCGAGCTGTTCTTGTCATCCCGGCCCACATAAACAGAGAACATCGGGCCACAGCCGATCGTGTGCAGGTATGCCGCTGTATTCAGAACACCCTTTACATCACGGATCTCATCAATCTTTTTAAAGTCTGCTGCCAGTGGGCTGATCCCGTTTTTCTCAATCGAAGCCGTATCCAGTCCGCTGAAATAGAAATCACCGATCTTTTGCTCATTGCTGCCTTTTGCCGCGTGGGTATTGGCCGCCGAGCTCTCGCAGATAGCGCGCACCGAATTATTGATGGTATCCTGTATCGTTCTGAAAATACCGTTGCTGGATTGCGTGGCTGAGATCGGGTTCGCTTTGAACCAGGTATTGTTCGCGTAATAGAAGAAGTTCTCCGCAGGGTTCAGCGAAGAATCAATATGAGCCGCGAGCGGGTCTTCATGTATGCTGTTCTTTCGGTCGGCGCAGGAAGCGAATAAAAACGCTGCGGCTAACAAAGCATATTTTACATTCATGTTAAATCAGATTTTTAGGGTTATTAAAAAGCGCGCCGGATCTGGGCACGCTGTGTTTTATTTTTTTGTGATCTTATTTGATGTATTTAAAATCCTGTCCGGATCTGATCGTCAGCAGCGACTCATAGATCAGGCGGATCACATTCTCCACATCATCTTTATGCACCATCTCTACCGTTGTGTGCATATAGCGTAATGGCAGGGAGATCAATGCCGATACAACACCATCATTCGAATAAGCAAACGCGTCGGTATCGGTTCCTGTGGAACGGGAGGATGCCTGGCGCTGCAATGGCAGGTTATGTTTGGCAGACACGGCTACCAGTAATTTATTCAGGTTATTGTGTACCGCTGGCGCGTAAGAGATCACGGGGCCCTTGCCGCATTGCAGATCGCCTTGTGTGATCTTACTGATCATCGGGGTAGAGGTGTCATGCGTTACGTCGGTCACGATCGCTACGTTCGGTTTGATCCGGTGAGCGATCATCTCCGCGCCGCGCAGGCCGATCTCTTCCTGAACCGCATTCACAATGTACAATCCGAAGGGTAATTTCTTTTTATTCTCCTTAATAAGACGCGCTACTTCAGCGATCATAAAGCCACCGATACGGTTATCCATGGCACGGCCTACATAATAGCGATCGTTCAGCACCATGAACTCATCCTCGTAAGTAATCACACAGCCTACATGAATGCCCAGGTCCTCGACCTCTTTTTTCGATGTGCAGCCGCAATCCAGGAAGATGTTCTTCATCGAAGGTCCTTCTTCTTTTTCGCCCGCGCGGGTATGGATCGCAGGCCATCCGAAGACCGCCTTCACAATGCCCTTATCGGTATGAATGTTCACACGCTTGGACGGCGCAATCTGGTGATCGGAACCTCCGTTGCGGATCACGTAGATCAGCCCATCGCTGGTAATATAATTCACGAACCAGGAGATCTCATCGGCATGCGCCTCGATCACTACCTTGTATTCAGCCTTCGGGTTGATCACCCCGACAGCCGTACCGTAATTATCCACGAAATACTCATCGATATACGGCTTCATATAATTCAGCCAAAGCTTCTGCCCTTCGCTTTCGAAACCGGTAGGCGACGCGTTGTTAATATATCTTTCTAAAAATTCCAGCGACTTCTTATTCGTCACCACCCTGGTCTTTACCTGTTCTTTCTTCTTAGCCATGTATTTTATTTGTAATGACATCAACCTTATAAAGGAATGTTCCCGTGTTTTTTCTTAGGATTCGAAACCGCTTTATTCTCCAGCATCTTAAACGCGCGCAACAGCTTGATACGTGTTTGCGATGGCTCGATCACTTCGTCGATAAAGCCGCGTTCGGCGGCACGGTAAGGATTAGCAAACATATCCGAATATTGCTTTTCTTTTTCCAGCCATTTTTCTTCCTTGTTGGCTGCTTCCGAAATCTCTTTCTTGAAGATGATCTCTGCGGCGCCCTTCGCTCCCATCACCGCGATCTCTGCCGAAGGCCAGGCAAAATTCATATCCGCACCGATATGCTTAGAGTTCATCACATCATAAGCGCCGCCATAGGCTTTACGTGTGATCACCGTTACGCGCGGTACCGTCGCTTCGCAGAACGCATACAACAGCTTAGCGCCGTTGGTAATGATCGCGTTCCACTCCTGGTCGGTACCCGGTAAAAATCCAGGCACATCCTCAAATACCAGTAACGGGATATTAAAGCAATCGCAGAAACGCACGAAACGCGCGGCTTTGGTCGAAGCATGGTTATCCAGTACGCCTGCCAGGAAAGCCGGCTGGTTCGCTACCACGCCAATGCTTCGTCCGCCTAAACGGGCAAAGCCCACTACAATGTTCTCCGCAAAGTTCTTATGCACTTCCATGAAGGAGCTCTCATCGATCACTTCGTTGATCACATCCCGGATATCGTAAGGCTGGCTGGAGTTTTCAGGGATGATCTGATCCAGCGCGGCACGTGTTTCTTCGTTCGTATCATATGTCAGCGAAGGCGCGTCCTCCTCACAATTCTGCGGCATATAGCTGAGCAGCTGCTTGATATTATTGATACATTCGATTTCGTTCGCGCATGAAAAATGGGTAACCCCCGATTTGGTAGAATGCGTAGACGCGCCGCCCAGCTCTTCGGAAGTAACCTCTTCGTGCGTCACTGTTTTCACTACGTTCGGACCAGTCACAAACATGTAGGAAGTATTTTCCACCATCAGGATAAAATCGGTGATCGCCGGTGAATACACTGCTCCGCCGGCACATGGACCCATAATGGCAGAGATCTGCGGCACAACGCCCGAAGCCATCGTATTGCGATAAAAGATATCGGCATAGCCACCCAGCGAAACCACACCTTCCTGGATTCGCGCGCCACCGGAATCATTCAACCCGATCACAGGCGCACCGTTCTTCATGGCCAGGTCCATGATCTTACAGATCTTCTCCGCATGTGTTTCCGATAAGGAGCCGCCGAATACCGTAAAATCCTGCGAGAATACGTATACCAGCCGACCGTTCACGGTACCATAACCGGTTACCACACCATCACCCGGATACTGCTCTTTTTCCAGCCCGAAATCGGTGGAGCGGTGTGTTACAAACATGCCGATCTCTTCGAAGGAGCCTTCATCCATCAGGAAGTGGATCCGTTCGCGTGCTGTTAATTTTCCTTTTTTATGCTGAGATTCTATACGGTTCTGTCCTCCGCCCAATTGAGCTTCTCCCCGTTTACGGTTCAATAAATCGATTTTGCTTTGCATCTGTTTTTAGCGTAATAAGATGGCTAAATTAATAAAAGAATTGGTTTCGAAAGCGCATTCGGAGGATGCGGCATTGAGCTGAGGAGAATTCATCCGTACAACATTTCACCGACAAATGTTACCTGCTGATAAACAGGCATTTTAATGATCAAACGGTGCAG
>CALNCF010000260.1 GCA_937875035.1 uncultured Sphingobacteriaceae bacterium
CCGGAAGCCCTTGCCCTAGTAAAAGAAACCGCGCGCCGCTTTTCAACCAATGATACGATCGAAGTGCAGGCCACAGAAATGGACCGCAACCTGGCGGCCACCAAAAGTAATGTGGTGATCAGGGGCGACAAAGCGATCCACCATAATGAATGGCTTGCTGCCGGTAACCTGATGAAATGGGACATGGTCCATTACGATGTACAGCTCATCGGTGGTATCGTGCTTCACCAGGGTAAGATCGCCGAAATGGGTACAGGGGAAGGTAAGACGCTGGTAGCTACGCTCCCGGCTTACTTAAATGCCCTGGCCGATAAAGGTGTGCATATTGTTACCGTGAATGATTACCTGGCACGACGCGATAGCGAGTGGATGGGTCCGTTATATGAGTTCCACGGTATTTCGGTTGACTGTATCGACAAGCATCAACCTAATTCAGAAGACAGATATAAAGCTTACCAGGCAGGCATTACCTTCGGAACGAACAACGAGTTCGGCTTCGATTACCTGCGCGATAACATGGCGCGCAGCCCGGAAGACCTGGTGCAGCGTAAATTACATTTCGCCATGGTCGATGAGGTGGACTCCGTGCTGATTGATGATGCGCGTACGCCATTGATCATCTCCGGCCCGATCCCGCGCGGCGACCAGCATGAGTTTTACGAGCTGAAGCCACGCATCGAACGCCTGGTGAATGCGCAGAAAAGCTATGTAAACACCGCGATCCAGGATGCGAAGAAGCTCATCGGCGATAAGAAGGACGATGAAGCCGGACTGGCGCTTCTGAGAGCGTTCCGCGGACTTCCTAAGAACAAAGCGCTCATCAAATTGCTCAGCGAAACAGGCATGCGCCAGTTGCTGACCAAGACCGAGAACTATTATATGCAGGATCAGCAGCGTGAAATGCACAAGGCAGATGCTGAACTGTTCTTTGTGATCGACGAAAAGAACAACTCGATCGAATTAACCGAAAAAGGTATTGAGCTGATCACCGCGACCGGCGAAGATCCGAACTTCTTCGTGATGCCAGATGTCGGATCGGAAGTGGCCGAGATCGAAAAATCAGCGCTGGCAGAAAACGATAAGGTACAGCAGAAAGATAGCCTGATGCGCGACTTCGCTATTAAATCGGAACGTATCCACTCGGTGAACCAGTTGTTGAAAGCATATACGTTATTTGAAAGAGATATTGAGTACATCATCGATGGTGGGAAGATCAAGATCGTTGATGAGCAGACAGGCCGTGTAATGGAAGGCCGTCGTTATTCCGACGGCTTGCACCAGGCGATCGAAGCGAAAGAGAATGTAAAGGTGGAAGATGCGACGCAAACCTTCGCGACCATTACCCTTCAGAACTATTTCAGGATGTACCACAAGCTCTGCGGTATGACCGGTACCGCTTCTACGGAAGCCGGCGAGTTCTGGGAGATCTATAAGCTGGATGTGGTAGAAATTCCGACCAATCGCCCGATCGCGAGAAAAGATAATGAAGACCTCGTATACAAAACGAAGCGCGAGAAATATAACGCCGTTGTGGAAGAGATCGTGAAGCAGACACAGGCCGGAAGACCGGTGCTGGTGGGTACGACCTCTGTGGAGATATCGGAATTATTAAGCCGTATGCTGAAGCTGCGTGGTATCAAGCACAATGTGCTGAACGCGAAGATGCACCAGCGTGAGGCAGAGATCGTAGCGGAAGCCGGGCAAACCGGAACCGTGACCATCGCTACCAACATGGCAGGTCGTGGTACCGACATCGTGCTGGGTGGCAACATCGGCAAGCAGGAGGCGGAGATTGCCCACAACCCCGAGCTTGTAAAGGACGCAGGTGGTCTGGCTATTATCGGTACGGAGCGGCATGAGTCGCGCCGGGTCGACAGGCAGCTGCGCGGTCGTGCCGGTCGCCAGGGCGATCCGGGTTCATCCCAGTTCTTTGTTTCGCTGGAAGATGACCTGATGCGTATGTTCGGTTCCGGGCGTATCGCTTCGCTGATGGACCGTATGGGATTGGAAGAGGGTGAAGTGATCCAGCATTCGATGATCACCAAATCCATCGAGCGTGCCCAGAAAAAAGTAGAGGAAAACAACTTCGGTATCCGTAAGCGTTTGCTGGAATACGACGATGTGATGAACTCGCAGCGTACCGTGATCTATGCGAAACGTCACAATGCCCTGTTCGGTGATAAGCTGGAAGTGGATATCGACAATATGATGATGGATGTGTGCGAAGAGCTGGTGGCTCAATACCAGGATGAGAAGAATTACGAAGGCTTTAAGCTGGAAGTGATCCGCCTGTTCTCTGTCAGCACGGAGATCGCGGAGAAAGAGCTGATAGATGGAAACGTGGCCGATATCGCTGAAAAATTATATGAAGAGATCAGCGAGTTCTACAAGCGCAAGTCAGAACGTATGGCTGAAGTAACCTTCCCGGTTATCAAGGATGTATACGAAACAAGAGGTGAGGTGGTAGAGAATATCGTGGTTCCGTTTACAGATGGCATCAAGAGCATCCAGATCCCTACGAACCTGAAAAAGGGATATGAAACGAAAGGCCGCGAGATCGTTAAATCGTTCGAGCGTACCGTTTCCCTCTCCCTGATCGACGAAGCATGGAAAGAACACCTGCGCGAGATGGATGAGCTGAAGCAGTCGGTACAGAACGCGGTATATGAGCAGAAAGATCCCCTGCTGATCTACAAATTCGAATCATTCGAATTGTTCAAGCAAATGTTATCTACCGTTAATAAGGATGTATTAAGCTTTATTTTCAAGGGGAATATTCCGGTTCAGACTTCCGCAAATGAAGTAAAGGAAGCGCGTCCGGAACCTAAGCAGGACCTGAGCCGTTTAAAGGTGAGCCGCCCGGATTATGTGACTTCCAGCTCGAACGACATGGGTATGCCGGAAGAAGCGCAGCCTAAGGCGCAACCCGTACGTGCAGATCCTAAGATCGGGAGAAACGATCCGTGTCCTTGCGGCAGCGGAAAGAAATACAAAAGCTGTCACGGCGCCAACGCGCAGTAAGAAACAGGTACCCGGGCAGAGCTCAGCCCGGGCTATTTAACTGAACAGATAATGAAGAACTACACCGGACTGCTCTTATGCCTTTTATTGTCTTCAGCCTGTTTTGCGCAGGAAGAAGCCTCTGTGAAATGGAATATCGACCCGAAGGTGGAGTCGCTGATCGCGAAGCGTAATGAACAGCGTAAAGCCAATGGCACCATCAGCGGTTATCGTGTGCAGATCTATTTAGGGTCCAGCCGCAGCGAAGCGCAGGATACCCGGCAGAAGTTCGCGGCGCTGCACCCGGAGCTCGAATCCTATGTGATCTACCAGCAGCCTTATTTTAAGGTAAGAGTGGGTGATTTCCGCTCAAGGCTCGAAGCATACCGTATTTACCAGGCCATTCAGAAAGAGTTCGGCTCGGTGTTCATCGTGAATGATGATATCCGTTTTCCGAAGCTGCCGGAATGATCCCGGATAAGATATTGATGAAAACCCTTTACCTGCTGTAAAGGGTTTTTTATTTCCGGGTATAGTATCATCATCATTAAACAATTCATAAATTAGTTTCATAATTCCTGAGTTATGCTGAAAGAAAAGATCCGCCTCATTACGAAACAGCTGCATGAAGAGGTTGTGGCGAACCGCCGTCATATTCATGCGCATCCCGAGCTCTCTTTCGAAGAGTATGAAACGAGCGAGTTCATTGCCGCGCAGCTCGACAAGCTGGGTATCCCGTATGTGAAGAAAGCAGATACGGGTATTGTCGCGGAGCTGAAAGGCGACCTGGATTCGGATGAAGTGATCGCGCTGCGCGCGGATATGGATGCCCTGCCGATCAAAGAAGCGAATGAGGTAAGCTACCGTTCGCAGAACGAAGGCGTGATGCATGCCTGCGGGCATGATGTGCACACCGCTTCCTTATTGGGAACAGCGAAGATCCTTTGTAAGCTGAAGCCGGAGTTTGGCGGAACCGTGCGTTTGATCTTCCAGCCGGGCGAAGAGAAATTACCGGGTGGCGCCTCGCTGATGATCGCCGAAGGCGCACTGAGAAACCCGGCGCCGCAGGGTATTGTCGGGCAGCATGTGATGCCCCTGATCGAAACCGGTAAGGTGGGCTTTCGTTCCGGAAAATATATGGCTTCTACGGATGAATTATATGTAACCGTAAAGGGTAAGGGTGGCCATGGCGCCATGCCCCAGTTCAATATAGACCCGGTGCTGATCGCGGCGCATATTATTGTGGCCCTGCAGCAGATCGTGAGCCGTAACGCGGATCCGAAGACCCCTTCCGTATTGTCTTTCGGTAAGGTGATCGCTAATGGCGCCACGAATGTGATTCCCAATGAAGTGAAGCTCGAAGGGACTTTCCGCACGCTTGATGAGCAATGGAGAAGCGACGCCCACGCGAAGATGAAGAAGCTTGCCGAAGGCATGGCCGAAAGCATGGGCGGCACCTGTGAGTTTGTGATCGAACGGGGTTATCCGTACCTGATCAATGAAGAAAAGCTGACAGCTTCCGCGCGTAAATCGGCAGAAGAATATCTCGGGAAAGAGAACGTGATAGACCTGGATATCTGGATGGCCGCAGAAGATTTTTCTTATTATTCGCAGGAGATCAGCGGTTGTTTTTATCGTCTTGGCACCCGCAATGAAGCCAGGAATATTACCTCTTCGGTACATACCCCGACCTTCGATATTGATGAGGACGCCTTGCTGATCGGTCCGGGACTGATGGCGTATATCGCCCTGAAAGAATTAGGTAATTTATAAAAGATCAGAAATGAAAATATATCATAATCCACGTTGCAGCAAAAGCCGCGAAACCCTGTCGCTGATCAGGGAACAGGGTGAAGAGCCGGAAATCGTTGAATACCTGAAAGAAGATATTTCAGAGAAGGAATTAAAGGAGCTGATCGCCATGCTG
>CALNCF010000261.1 GCA_937875035.1 uncultured Sphingobacteriaceae bacterium
ATTCAGAAAAAGGAGTGTACCAATCGCCGTCTTTAGGGAAGATAAAGCCAAAGTTCTCGCTATTTCCCAGGTTTACCTTATGCGACTTGATCGGGTTGATATCGGATTTCTGAAGCGCTGCCCAGAATGAAATAATGTCTACCAGCCCGAAATAATTAGAATCTGTAGCGATCTTCTCGATCACCTTGTTGGGCGATTCCACATATTCTACTTTCATTTGCGGGAAGTATGAGCTCTTGATCTCATTCAGCGCCTTTTCGTGTACCGAACCTTTTACGACCACAGCGGTCATGCCTTCAAATTGCTTGGACATCTTATTCAGATCGGTGAGCCCGGGAACAGAGATGGATGTAACCAGCATCGATTTATTGCGCAGGTAAGGGCTGGAGAATTTCACTTCCCGTAAGCGGTCGGACATAATGGTTACCGAACCGGCGCCGATCCCTACGTTCTTCTTGGTCTTCACATTGGAATAGAACTGGGCAAAATCGGAGTTCGCGTTATAGTCTACTGTCAGGGAAATCCCTTTTTTTACTTTCAGCCAGTTTACAAAGCTGTTCAGAATGTCTACTTCGATCCCGGTGAGATGTCCGCTGGCATCTTTATACGCGTATGGGAAATTATCGAAATACTCAATAACAAGCGTGCCCGATTTGGACTTCAACGCATTGGTATACTGCGTCGACTGGGCAAACGAATGAATACAAAAGACACTTAGGATAATGGCCAGTAATTTTTTTTTCATAATGGTTTAGGAGTTGTTAAGGTTTTTAATGGACTTGATAAAGTTAGTTTGGTTAACCTAAAATAATAAAAAATACACGTTAAACAAGGGTGGGTAAGCTTTTAACAGTAAGGAGATTAACCCGGAAAGGCCCTTTACGGTGTAATAAACCTATTACAAGTTCAAAAAAGAAGCGACAGCTTTTATATATTAGCACATTAATAACACCAAACCAAACCAAATCAAGCAATGCGCAAAAAGATTTTAGCATTAGTAGGTATCACAGCGATCAGCTTAGGTGCCTATGCGCAGGAAAAACTTCCTGAAAACTTTTTCTTAAAGAAGCTCAATAACGGCTTAGAAGTCCTGGTTATTGAAGACGCCAATGTTCCCCTGGCTACCATCGAAATATGTGTAAAGAATGGTTCTTATACGGAACCGCCGGAGTATAACGGCCTGTCGCACTTATACGAGCATATGTTCTTTAAGGCGAACAAAAAATACCCTTCTCAAAAGGCATTTCTTGACCGTGTAAACGAGCTGGGGATCTCTTTTAACGGAACGACCTCTAACGAGCGTGTAAACTATTTCGTGACACTTTCTAAGGATAAAACTGTAGAAGGTCTTGATTTTATTAACAATGCGATCCGTTACCCGTTATTCGACACTACGGAGATGCGTAAGGAAAACCCGGTTGTAGCCGGCGAGTTCCAGCGTGCGGAATCAAACCCGTTCTTCGGTTTGCTCGACAAGATGAACCACGAAATGTGGGGCGACCTGTACAGCCGTAAGAATGTAATCGGCGATTACCAGGTGATCTATACCGCTACGACCGAGAAGATGAATGTGATCAAGGATAAATATTACTATCCGAACAACTCATTATTAGCGATTTGCGGTGATGTGGATCATAATAAGGTATTTGCAGAGGTAGAGAAGATCTATGGTGACTGGGCTCCTGCGAATTTTGACCCTTTCCAGAAATGGCCGATCCCGGAATTCAAGCCATTGGAATATTCAAAACAATTCGTGATCGAATCTGATAATGCACGTGTTCCTGCATTATTTATGGGATTCCACGGTCCTGATACCCGTGGCGACCTGAAGGCAACCTATGCCGCGGATGTGTTTTCATACATCCTTCAGCAGAAAAACTCCAGGCTGCAGAAAGAGCTGGTAGAAACCGGCCTTGCTTACCAGGTGAATGTGGGCTACCAGACCGCGAAATATGTCGGACCGATCAATGTGGTTATGATCCCGAACCCGCGTAAAGTGGAAGAGGCATACAAAGTGCTGATGAAGAACATGAACGACTGGGATTCTGACAACTATTTTACCGATGAGCAATTACAGACCGCTAAAGACCTGCTGGCCGTTTCGGAAGCATATAACATGGAAAAGCCATCGCAGTTCATTCACAGCGTAACCTACTGGTGGTGTTCGGCAACGATCGGTTATTATACTACGTATATTGATAACCTTCAGAAGATCACCCGCGAGGATATTAAGAACTACGTGCGGAAATACATTAAAGGACAGCCTTATGTGGCGGGTATGATGGTGCGTACAGGAGCCGTGAAGTCACTGAGCCTGGATAAATTCTTTGCAACTACCTTAAACATGGATGAGTATACCCTGAATTTTGATGCGGATGGTGTGGCATTAACAGATTCGGCCAATGCGGCGAAGATGAACAGCCTGATCCAGTGGTTAAGTATCAATCCTAAAGCCAATATCAAGGTATTATCCTATACGAACGATGCAGAAAAGAAGAATACCGGTATGGATCGTTAC
>CALNCF010000262.1 GCA_937875035.1 uncultured Sphingobacteriaceae bacterium
GATACTTCGAAGGCAGGAAGAACCCGATCGCCAGAAGCAACAGGATCAGGCCAGTCAGTCCGTAAATGAGTCGTTTTGTAATATTCATAGGGTTTTAAAGTGGGTTTTACTGCGAATATAATGGAATCATCCGTTTATGCAAATTATGACTCTTCGGCAACCGCGCCCCCTTTATAAAGCTGTTTGATATACTTCCGCGACGGAGAAGGAATGAAGGGGCCGAGTCCCAGCTTATCCCACATTCCATCCACCTTTTCGATCACTTCCATGGTGGAAGCCAGGATATTGGGCCAGTCCCGGCTGAAGCCATCAAACTCTTTCGTCTTGCGGGTTCCGTCGAAGCCGATATGCGAAATGGAATGCTCATCCGTGGCGCGGATCACAAAATGATCGCGCTTAGGGTCCACGTTATTGGAAAAACGCCATACGGCATCTGCAATATCCTGCACATCCAGGGTGTGCTCCAGGTAGATGATCACCTTCACATCTTTCAGCTCATCGGTTGCGAACAGGTCGCGGTTCAGCGCTTCGATATGTCCTTTACGGTTCTTCTCTACAGAGATAAAGACGAGCGAAATGCCCATCTTCAAAAGGCTGTCGTTAATATCCCTGATCTCCGGGAACCGGGAACGGATCTTCTGCCTGTCGATGCCCTCAGAAGACCTGTTCGTAACAGGCTCCGGGCCTCTTAATTCTTCGGGCAGCTTGCGTGTGGCGTCGATGCCCATCTTCCCGCCGAAGGCCATCTTCGAGCAGGAATGATCCAGCACATCCATCGGACCCTGTCCGAAAATAATATCGTTTTCAGGGTCGGTATGCTCGGAGATATAGTGTGCTACGGCTGCGTTATCGTGGATGTCCACATCCCCGTCGACCACCACCAGCATTTTGGTGAACATCATCTGTCCGGCGCCCCACATCGAGTTCATCACCTTTAGGGCTTGTCCCGGGTAATCCTTGTTGATCTTCACGATCACCAGGTTATGGAATACGCCTTCCATCGGCAACACCATGTCGACGATCTCCGGAACCATGGTCATTTTAATAGGAGCAAGGAAGATACGCTCCGTCGCCTTGCCGATCCAGGCGTCCTCCTGCGGAGGAATGCCTACAATGGTGGCCGGGTATACGGCGTTCTTCCGGTGGGTAATGCAGGTGATATGAAATTTAGGATAGAAATCAGCCAGTGAATAATAACCGGTATGATCCCCGAATGGTCCTTCCAGGATGAAATCTTCTGCCGGGTCTACATATCCTTCAATAATGATGTCTGCATCGGCAGGCACCTGTATGTCTTGTGTAAGGCATTGTACGAGCTCCACCTTGCGTTTCCTGAGGAAACCGGCTAACATGTACTCATCGATCCCGTCGGGCAGGGGAGCCGTGGCCGCATAAGTGTAAACCGGGTCTCCGCCCAGCGCTACGGCTACAGGCATCTTCATGCCAAGCTTCTTGTATTCATTGAAATGGCGCGCTGATACCTTGTGCTTATGCCAGTGCATGCCGGTGGTCAGCTTGTCGAACACCTGCATGCGGTACATGCCCACGTTACGGATCTGCGTATTCGGGTCCTTGGTATGAATTACAGGCAGGGTAATAAAAGGGCCACCGTCTTCCGGCCAGCATTTCAGCACGGGGAATTTCGTAATATCCGGTTCGCTCATCACTACTTCCTGGCATTCGCCTCTTCCTGAAATAACCTTAGGCATCCAGGAGGAAATCTGCCCGAGCTTCGGCAGCATCTTCAGCTTATCCATGATGCTGTCTTTCGGACCAGCCAGCATCTTAAACAAGCCTTCGATCTCCTTCCCGATATCGTCCATACGATCAACGCCCAGTGCCATGCACATGCGTTGGTAATTGCCCATCGAATTGATCAGTAAGGGGAAATCGGTACCAGTGTTTTCAAACAACAGGGCCGGACCATATTCTTTGGATACGCGGTCGGTGATCTCTGTGATCTCCAGCTCAGGATTTACGTATTCTTTAATTCTGACCAGCTCTCCGTTCTTTTCGAGAGTTTGGATAAAGTGCTGTAGGTTTTTGTATGCCATGCCGCAAATCTAAAGTTTTGCCTGGTAATTCGGGCCGCTTTGATGTAAACACCTGGAACAAAAAAAGGTTGCCTGTGGGGGCAACCTTTTCGTGCATATATTTTTCGTATCAGAAGCGTGTTCCTACGGTGAGCATAACCGTATTCAGCTGCTGCTTCGAAGTTACTTTAGGCTCTGAACCGTTGCTCAGGAAGTAAGGTGCGTATAAGCTTTCCGCACGGGTATTGATAAAGGCGAAGTCGAAATAGTAATCGTCTGCACGGTAACCCAGCCCGGCAGAGATGCTCTGGCGGGAACGGTCGATCAATTGATTCTGATAAGGGTCACCATAGATGGAATACCCTGCGCGCAGGGCGATATCACCCAGCTTCGCTTCGGCGCCGATACGGTAATTGAATGTGCTCTGGTACGAAGCCTTCACTTCATTCTTACTGTCTGATTCGAAGTTAATATCATTGGCGCTGGTGCTGAGCTTCATGCTCGAATAATCGAGATAATCCACATCCAGGCTGATCAATCCGTATTGACGGAAGAAGATCGCTGTTCCGAAGTTGAATTTGAAAGGTGTCTTCAGATCATAATCGAACACATAGTTCAGCGGATCGGAGGTAAAGCTGGAGTCGTTGTTCCCGAAGCTGCTGCTCAGGTGTGTGGTATAGCCCTCGCTCATGTTATAATAGTTCGGAGTCTGCATGCTTGCGCCTACACGGATCAGGTCAACAGGGCGGTAGATGAAACCGACCTTGGCATTCACGCTCGATCCCACCACCTTTAATTCTTCATCCAGCTTATAGCTGCTCAGGTTATTAGCCGGGTCGTTGATGCCTGATTCTTCGAACTGGGTTTCACGTATGTATCTCACTGATCCAAATCCCACGCTCGCACCCAGGAAGAGCTTATTGGAATAATTTGAACCAAAGGCGATCGTCCAGTCGTTCTGTGAGCCGCGTACACGGTCGCGCTGCTTCTGGGTCACATTCCCTGTCGCTACCGGCGTATATACATTGTTCACATTGTCATAATTGATGATGTAATTATCATAAGCCATGTCTTCCAGCGAATTCGTTCCGCTCGGGCTGAGTCCGTAGATATTGGCATTCGCCGCGAAATACTGGCTCATGGAGCTGCCCGGGTTGAACCCTCCGAAGAAACGTTCCTCATGGAAGCTGTTTGTACGGTTATAGCTTAGCCCGAAGCTGTAGCTTACCCATCCATCGCGTACTTCCTGGCCGCTGTAGTCCTGGTTCAGCTGTGTAATTACGAAGCCGATATTGGGAAGACTGAAATTATCACGGTCGGCCGAATTGGTCCGGTTCAGGAAGGTGCTTTCCGTGGTTCCGAAGCGTAAAGACGGGCTGATGGCAAAGTCGGATTTGCGATAGAATCCAAGCCCGGCAGGGTTCCCGCTGATGCTGCTGATATCGCCACCCAGGGCGCTTTGGGCACTACCCATGGCCTGGATCCGGGCTGTTCCGCCCACCGATGTCTGCGTAAAACGCAAAGCGTCAGAAACCTGCTGGCTTTGTGCCGAAAGGCTGGCCAGTATCATAGGGACTACTAATATCTGTTTGATCTTCATAGATGTTATCTGCTATTATCTTGGACGTGATCTGCCTGGCGCTGAACCTCCTCCGCTGTTACCCCCGCCGCTTCCTCCCGGGCTGCTGCTGCCACTGCTGCTTCTGCTCGGAGCCGACTCAAATCTTGGAGTCGATTGGGGCTGTGGTTGGGGCTGCTGAGGCACTGTGCTGCTTTCGCGTTGGCGCGGCCTTGAATAATTGGAATTATTAGGTCTTGTTGCCGGAGTACTTGGCCTTACATTCGGGTTGATCTTTACTGGTGCAGGCGCTGGCTCACGTCCGCTGTTCGATGGGCGTGTGCCACCGTCACGGATCACGGGCGTGCCAGGATTCGTATTCCTGTCTGAAATATTCGTGTTGTTATTCGGCAGAGATGGAGCCGTATAGCCATTCGGACGAACTCTTGAAGGACTTGTATTCGAAGGGCTCTCTGTATTGGCCGGTGTCGTACCTGTTGGTGTGGCGCCGGGACGTACCCTGCCCGAACCGTTGCTGTTGTCGATCACCCGGTCTGGAGTTCCCCCCGGACTTACATTCGAGCCCGGTGTTCCTCCCGGACGTCCTCCGCCGGCTACATCACCACCCCTGCGTGGGCGCGGGCTATTAATGGTGTTCCCCGGAGAATAGATTCCTCCCGAACCTCCGCCTGCCCAGTATCCATCATTATAGCCGTTCCAGTAGCCATGGCGGTAGCCGTTGTAATACGGGCTGTACCATGGATTATACCAGGGATTGTAGAATGAATAATAAGAGGTGTATGGGTACCAGAATGGATCATACCATGAGCTGTAGATGGAAGTTGCTCCCCATCCCCATGAATAACCGATGCCGATACTGAACCCGGAAGAATAAAAAGGATCACCGTAAAAGCCGCTATAGGCCGGAGAGTAATACCCGAAGCCTGCATATGGATTATGGAAACGGCGGATACGGGCTGCATAATAATAGTCATCATCATTATACCCGTCGCCGTAATAGTTATTGGTGATATAGGTTTTCCCGTCCTGGTCGCTGTAATAGGAATCCGTGTATTGTGGATTGCTGTAATTAGCGTTCTGGTCAGTCGTTTGCTGAGGCTGGTCAATACCGTTCTCCTGTTTGTATTGATTATAGTCGAAGTTCGGGTTGCCGCTGTTATTGTCTGATCCGGAATAGTCGGAAGAGTTAGCCGGGCTTACATCCTGCATCTTGATATCTTCATGATAAACAGGCTGGATCTTCCGGGCATCGGCAAGCGAATAATACATGTCGTCGCCTGCGCTGCTTCTGCCGGTATGCTGGGTAGTAGAACATGCACTCAGCAATGTTGCAGAAAGCAGGAATATGGATGGTATTCGTTTCATGGTGATGCTCCTTAGTTTGTTGTTATGAGTGTTCTGATGAGGAAACGTTTAATTTTATACTTTTGTTATCGTATAATTTTAGTTAATTCGCCATTAACAAAAACGTTACCTGATATCACATTAAATTATAATACAAATTTACAAATAGTATACCACAAAAGCAGTATGAGCAAAGGAATCACGAGCAGAAGCGCCGATTACTCGGCATGGTACAATGAGCTGGTCACCAAAGCCGACCTGGCCGAGCATTCGGATGTAAGAGGTTGTATGGTGATCAAACCCTATGGTTATTCAATCTGGGAGAAGATGCAGCAGGTGCTCGATCAGAAGTTTAAAGATACCGGGCATTCTAACGCTTATTTCCCTTTGTTCATTCCCAAGTCATTCTTTTCCAAAGAAGCGTCACACGTAGATGGCTTTGCCAAAGAATGTGCGGTGGTAACACATTACCGGCTTAAAAATGATGAAAACGGTGGTATTATGGTCGACCCGGATGCCAGGCTTGAAGAAGAGCTGATCGTACGCCCTACGTCCGAAACTATTATATGGAATACTTACCGTGGCTGGATCCAATCCTACCGCGACCTGCCAATCCTTGTGAATCAATGGGCCAACGTGGTGCGCTGGGAGATGCGTACCCGCCTGTTCCTGCGCACGGCAGAATTCTTATGGCAGGAGGGACATACAGCGCATGCAACTGCAGATGAAGCTGTAGCCGAAACCCGCCAGATGCTGGATGTATATGCTGATTTTGTGGAGAACTGGATGGCTTTGCCGGTAGTAAAAGGAGTGAAGACCCCGAACGAACGTTTTGCAGGAGCCCTCGATACCTATTGTATCGAAGCCCTGATGCAGGATGGTAAAGCCTTGCAGGCCGGTACTTCTCACTTCCTCGGACAAAACTTTGCCAAAGCATTCGATGTAAAATTCACCAATAAAGAAGGCAAGCTTGATTATGTATGGGCTACTTCATGGGGAGTGTCTACCCGTTTAATGGGTGCGCTGGTTATGGCGCATTCCGATGATCAGGGTCTGGTATTGCCGCCGAAGCTGGCGCCGATCCAGGTGGTGATCGTTCCGATCTACCAGTCGGAAGAAGGTCTTGCGCAGATCCGTGCGAAAGTAGATACGATCATTGCCGGGCTGAAAGCAATGGGGATCTCGGTGAAATTCGACGACCGTGATACGCAACGCCCGGGCTTTAAGTTTGCCGAATGGGAGCTGAAGGGTGTACCTGTGCGCCTGGCGATCGGTCAGCGTGATCTTGAAAGCGGAACCGTAGAAGTAGCACGCCGTGATACGAAGGAGAAGATGACCGTTTCCCTGGATGGTATCGATCGGTACGTGCAGCGTTT
>CALNCF010000263.1 GCA_937875035.1 uncultured Sphingobacteriaceae bacterium
ACTCCCTCATTAAAAAAGATTACGTAGTGCTGCACGTCAACTACAGCAAGGAAAACAAGAACCTGCCATTCCTCGAAAAGATGGAATACCCGCAACGCTTTGGCTTCCCGGTATTCCTCATCCTCGATGCGAATGGAAAACGCCTGCATACACAGAATTCAGCCTTGCTGGAAGACGGCAAGGGCTATTCCAAAGAAAAGATCTTCGATTTTCTTGCGCAGTGGAATTCCTCCTCCTTAAAAGCAGAGCACTATAAAAAGTAATTTCAACGGATAAAAAAGGCGCTTCTGAGAGCGCCTTTTTAATGAATTACAGTTTCATGCGGTAAATGGCATAGGGCCCTTTACGGGTACTCTCCCCTCCGTTAAACTTCGGCATATGCTGGATCTGCGAGCAGCTGATATACAGGTAGCCTCCGTAGATGGCATAGGAGTCCGGCCAGTTCAGGCGCGCGTCACGCATCAGCACTTCTTTCTTGTGCTTGGTATTGACCCGTACGATCGCGCTTTCTTCTATATCGCCCATATACAGGTTCCCGGCAGCATCAAAGATCATCCCGTCTGTCGTGTTATAATAACCCATATCCTCTACTTTCTTCGCCAATTTAGCGGCATCAGGCTTCTTTGCCCGCAGGTATTTGGTTTCGATCCGATACAGGCGGTTATCCGTCAGCGGCTTGTAATACAGGTATTCCATATCCGGCGATAAGGCGATCCCGTGCGAATGGATCTTCACCGGACCCTTTTCGGTTTCCAGCTCCTTACCTCCCGGTTTGAATGTATAAGACGGGTCCGATTTAACGGAAGCGTGCTTCGCTAAATACATCGCCGATTTTCCGTTCTCCAGGTTCAGCACAATGATACCCCCGGTCGAGGAGTTGGTCAGGTAGGCGAACTCGTTCTTGTTGTCGATCCGCACATCGTTGATATAGCTGTCGGCGTCTGTGGTATGGTCGAAGGTATAGGTCTTTACTACCTGGTCAGTTTTCAGGTCAATCTTCACCAGCTTATCCGAACGCTGGTATATTCCCTCCATGTTCGGACTGGCAGGATCTACCACCCAAAGCTGGTCCAGCTCATCAACATATACCGATTGCACCGAAACCCATTTCGCCCGGCCGTTGTCACCCTCTTTAAATGAGTTCATGTATTCGTTCGGGTATGGGCGTGTAGTGCCATCAGGGTACATCTCTACCACGGCATTTTTATAGGTATCAGACCACTTCGGAAATGAAATA
>CALNCF010000264.1 GCA_937875035.1 uncultured Sphingobacteriaceae bacterium
AGGCGATTTGCTAGAAATATTGTTGAATACGAATATTGTTGAATACGAACATTGCCCGCCGGTCTTCGGGGTCGTACATGTATTTGGCGCTGAGGTACGACTTGGCCGTTTCCATCATGCGGTTACTCTCAATAAGGTTCGCGCTCCCGGTCCGGAACCAGATCACCTCGATCTTGTCGCGTCCGTTGTATGCCCGCTGGGCAGTGCTTACCGGTATGTATAAACGGTCGTTATCCTGCTGTCCTTCATCGGTGAATACACCGATCACCTTATACGGGCTTCCGTTCAGCTCGATGTATTTCCCTATAGGGTCTTCGTCTTTGAAGAGGGCTTTCTGCACCGGCACACCGATCACGGCTACCTTGCGCAATTCCTTGATATCCGTTTCGTTGATGAAGCGGCCCTTGATCATGTTCGCGATCTCCAGCTTATCATGATCATAATGACAGGATCTCACAAAGAAGGAGCCCTTCTCATTCTTGTAATTCACGGTCTTGATATTCCTCGGGTCATAATTACAGGTGATGTATTCGATACCGGGAATATTCCGCTTGATATAATCGAAATCCTCGTTCTTCAGGTTGATCCTCCGGCCAGGCTGCATGCCCTTATAAGGCAGGCTGGTTACTCCGCCCTGGATCCAGATCGCGTTGGAGGCATCGCTCAGGAACTGGTGTTCGACACCGTTCTTCAGACCTTGTCCCGCGCCCAGCAGGATCATCAGCATAAAAATCCCCCAGGCCACGCTAAAGCCGGTCAGGAACGTGCGGAGCTTGTTCTTGCGGATGGTACTGAAAATTTCCTGCCATTTATCGAGATCGAACATGTATGCGGTTATTGGGTGGTCAAAAAAAGGTTCGGGGTTATTTTAAACAAGGACAGGCTGTGGGCTACGCTGGTCTTCCTGCTCGATAATGCCATCCTTCAGCCGGATCGTACGCTGCGTCATCTCGGCGATGTCATGCTCATGCGTCACAATGATAATGGTCATCCCTTCCTGGTTAATATCTGTCAGCAGTTTCATTACATCGTACGAGGTCTGCGTATCCAGCGCTCCGGTAGGCTCATCCGCCAGGATAATTTTAGGCTGGCTGATCAGCGCGCGCGCAATGGCCACCCGTTGCTTCTGTCCCCCCGACATCTCGCTGGGTAGGTGCTCCGCCCAGTCTTTCAGTCCCACCTTGTCCAGGTATTCCATCGCCATGATATTCCTTTTCTTGCGGCTGATCTTCTGGTAATAGAGCGGAAGCGCCACGTTCTCCATGGCGTTTTTAAAGGAGATGAGGTTGAACGACTGGAACACAAAGCCCAGCATCCGGTTCCGGTACTGCGCCGCCTGTGTTTCGCTCAGGTTTTTGATCAGGGTGTTGGCGAGGTGATATTCTCCCGAATCGTAATTATCGAGGATGCCAAGTATGTTCAGCAGGGTAGACTTACCCGAACCCGACGATCCCATGATCGAGACGAACTCTCCTTCGCGGATATGAATATCAATGCCTTTTAATACTTTCAGCGGGTTATTACCCACGTAATATGATTTGTTAATGTTGTTCAGTCTGATCATGTAGCGGGCCTTTGGAAGCCAGATCAATAATATGAATTGTACCTTAACTTTTCAGGGGCTAACTTATTTGTTACAGCATTTTATCCGAATTGTTACATCGGTATTTTGATTTAAAACACTTCTAAATTTCTATATCATTTCGCTGCCGGCGCTTATTGTCTTAATTTAGTATACAAATCAACATGTAAGCGCTATGATCTCGAAAAAAATGGAACAAATGCTCAATGAGCAGATCAACAAAGAACTGTTTTCCTCTCATTTATATCTTTCCATGTGTTCTTATTTCCTGGAGAAAGAGCTCGATGGCTTTGCGAATTTTTTCAGGGTACAGGCGCAGGAAGAGCTGTTTCACGCCAATAAGCAGTTCGATTATATTCATCATGCGGGAGGCAAGATCACGATGATGGCGGTCGCCCAGCCGCAAACGGATTTTGATTCTACCTTGCAGGCCTTTGAAGTAACCCTGAAACATGAGCGGTCGGTTTCACAATCGATCAACGACCTGGCCAAGCAGGCTATTTCCGAAGATGACTATGCCACGCATGCATTCCTGCAATGGTTCCTGACGGAGCAGGTAGAGGAGGAGGCCCTGGTGAATAATCTCCTGGCAAAGCTGAGGATGATCGGTGATAATACCAGCGCCTTATACTTATTAAATACAGAACTTGCCCAGCGAAGCTTTACGCCGCCGGGCAAGTAAGTGATCATTTCCGGTCATAAAAAAAGGTCACTCATCGAGTGACCTTTCTGCATTATTGCTCGGATGCTTTCTCCTTCTGTGGTTCCCCCGTTTTTGCTTTCTTCTCTGCTCTCATCTTCGCGTACTTCTGTTAAGACAGATGTGATCTTCTCTTCTTTTTGTGTTTTCAATTCAGCAACCGCTTTCTGGTCTGCTCTTACAGCATCTACCTTCTGCGCGATCTCCAGGTTAATGGCCTGGACCTTTGTGGCCTGATCAGCCGTTAGCTTTAATTCTTCGGTCATGCGTTTGGTTTGCATTTCCGCACGCTCTGCCGCCGTTTTTCTTGCTACTGGCTCTTGTGCTGTTTTTGCTGCATCTTGTGCATAGCTGCCTGCGATTACCCCAACCGACAGGAACAGCATCATCAATACTTTTTTCATTAGCTTTTGATTTATTTAGTTTGTTGATACTGCTCAGAGTATGGGGTATTAAAAAGGTTTAACGGCTATTTATCTTTTT
>CALNCF010000265.1 GCA_937875035.1 uncultured Sphingobacteriaceae bacterium
CTTTTCTTAAAAAACCTTGTTTCAGGCCAAACAAATCTGCCGGGATATTTTTATTATATTTAAGCCAATAAAATTTCGCTAAACATTTTGATCATGAAAACTACAATAGGTATCAACGACAAGCACTTACAGTCGGTTGCCACGCTCCTGAACGTAGTGCTGGCGGATGAGTTCATCCTCTACACCAAGACAAGGAACTATCACTGGAATGTGGAAGGACCCGGATTTATGGAGCTTCACAAGTTCTTTGAAGGCCAGTACCAGGCGCTGGATGAGATCGCCGACAGCGTGGCGGAACGGATCCGTACCCTGGGGCATTTCGCCGTAGGCTCCCTGAAAGACTTTGCCACCCTGGGCAGGCTCAACGACAAAGAAAAAAATGCCGATACCGCCGAAAAGATGCTGCGTATCCTGCTGAACGACCACGAGACCATGGCACGCTCCCTGCGTACCGACATCAGTCTGGTGAACGACAAATACAAGGATGTAGGTACCGGCGACTTCCTGACCGGCTTATTACAGGAACACGAAAAGATGGCATGGATGCTCAGATCCTATTTATCATAAACCTATGAGATCATATTCAACACTGGTCGAAGCCCTGAACGACCTTAAAAAACGTGGCTATACAACCGACTTCAACCTGCAGAGCAATTGCCTGTACTGCGGAGCTACGCAAACCTCGCTCGACCCGAAAGAGTTCGAGATCACCGAGGTTTACCGCTTTGAGGGTATGAACGACCCCTCCGACAACTCGATCCTCTACGCGATCGAATCTCATCATGGCATGAAAGGAGTATTGGTAAATGCCTATGGCCTGTATGCCGATGAAATGAACAGTGAGATGGTTGCTAAATTATCGAAGCATCCGAACTAAATCCGTTCCGGCTGGTTATTCGTAGGTAGAGATAATCGAAGATCGTATCCTATGAAAAAATATGTTTATATCATCCTCCTGGCAGTTGCCGGGGTGTGGCTCAGCTCCTGCGCGCACTCCGCATCGCCCGAAAAACAACCTCATACCATGCCTGTAAACCAGCCTTCTTCATCCATCCATACAGAAACGGCCACCTTCGGTGCCGGGTGCTTCTGGTGTGTCGAAGCCATCTTCCAGCAGTTGGAAGGAGTGGAATCGGTGTCGTCCGGCTATTCCGGCGGCAAAATAAAGAACCCGACCTACCGGGAAGTGTGCAGCGGACTTACGGGACATGCAGAAGTGATACAGGTGGTGTATGACCCTGCCAGGATCAGCTTTGTCGACCTGCTCGAAGCCTTTTGGGGCAGCCACGACCCTACCACGCTGAACCGCCAGGGTGCCGATACCGGTACCCAATACCGTTCGGTGATCTTCTATCATAATGAAGAGCAACGGAAGCTGGCTGAAGAATACAAGGATAAGCTGAACGCAGAAAACGCCTTCGGGAAGCCGGTGGTGACAGAGATCAGCCCGTTCAGTGTCTTCTACAAGGCAGAAGATTATCACCAGGATTATTATAACGCCAATGGAGATCAGCCTTATTGCCGCATGGTGATCGGGCCCAAGCTCGAAAAATTCAAAAAGGTATTTGCCGACAGGCTGAAGAAATCCTGAGCAGAATTATTCCTTTGGAAAAGAAAAAGAGCCGGTATATGATGTACCGGCTCTTTTTATATCAGTTCCCCTGGATATAGTTCTGTAAATGGTCGATGGTATGCTGCTGGTCGGCAATAATGTGCTTCACCAGGTCGCCGATGGAAAGAATCCCCTTCAGCTCACCCTGCTCGTACACCAGCAGGTAACGCACCAGCTTATCGGTCATCAGCCCCATGCAATGTTCGATCGTATCTTCCGGGCAGACCGTTATGGGGTGCTCGTTCATGATCTCCCTCACCAGGGTATCCCGGGAAGATTTACCCTTCAGCACGACCTTACGGGCATAATCTCTTTCCGAAAAAAGACCCGCTACTTCGCCGTTACGCCTGACAACCAACGCACCTATGTTCTTATCCACCAGTTGTTCAAGGGCAAGGAATACCGTAGCGTCGTCGGTTATTTCGTGTACCACATCGGCCTTGACATTTAATAGATCTCTTACTTTTTTCATAATACTGATTGGTTTAATATGAATGCAGAACGCTGATTATGAACGGTTATCACCGGATCGCTACCCGTGTGCGGTAGCCCCGTCTGAAGAAAATGGTCCGGTATCGAAAATCTGTATTGAATCTACGCAAATCTCCTGTTAAAAAGAAATGGAAGCCGGTCGGCTCCCGGGCCCAGCTAAAATATTTGTATAGTTAGCGGGAAGAACATATTTTTGGCATCTTTAATGAAAACCAAACGAGACCAATAAATAAACTAAAAAGCAACTATGGAGTGTTTACA
>CALNCF010000266.1 GCA_937875035.1 uncultured Sphingobacteriaceae bacterium
TCCATAGAGTGTCGGGGCCTCTGTCCGTCGGGCTTGCCGCCAATTTCTCCACGGACGAGGAGGAGGTAAAGTCCTCCATCCGGTAATTATCCACCGTAAATGTCACGCTGTTCTGCTCAAAGCCATCGATCACATACAGGAGGTCATCGTTATCATTCTTTTTTACAATCAGGTTGAATTTCAGCTCGATCGGCAATATATTTATTTTCTTTACGGTGGTACCGTTGTCGCCATACAGATCGAATTTGTAAGCAAATTTTTTATAGGCAATATTCTGGCTCCAGGTGGTGAACAAGCCGCCGCCACTCTGGTCATTTTCACTCAGATCTTCTGCATGATACCTCGCCCGGGGTGCATCCACATACTGGATAGCCTGGTCAATACCTCTCAGTGAAGAATGTCCGCCGCCACCCTCCGGGTATGCTTTCGGGTTGATCGTGATCTTTAGCACCCGGTCGGTATTGGCGGGACTGGCGATCGACCGTTCGGTCATATCGAATGTAGGTCCCCAGAAAACTTCCCGGTCATTGTCAACATATAGCTTCGATGAAGCCGTGGGAACAAAAGCCATGTTTACGGCTGCGGGTTGTACCGAAGTAAGCAGGTTGCCGCGGGCATCATAGTAGTTCAGGTTCCAGTGACTGTAATCCAGATCATACTGAATAGAGACATAGTCCAGCGCAGTACAATTACTGCTGCATACCGGTGTTGTCCAGCTGTCGGAAATACGTAGGAACAGATCTTTCCCTGCATATGCGGAAGAGAAGGCCACCTTTTTCCGGTTACTGTTGGAAGAGTCGGTAACAAGGGTATAGTCTGTATTTTCTATTAATTGTTTATGGTGCTTCAGGTCGATGATACGGATACCAACATTCGACATCAGGGCATCTCCGGTAAAGAAAGCCTCATAGGCCAGTGTTGCTGTTTTGGATTTAGGGAGATGTATGTCGATCGCATCAGCATATTTATTGCTTGTCGCCGTGTTGTATCGTAGCTGGTGAGCTACTTTTTGCGACTCAGCCCCGGAGCTTTGCCCGCTCAGGCAAGATGCGACAACCAGACCTATACTATTCGTATAAACGATGCTGACCATGCTATCCGGGTTCATGGAAATATTCTTATTCAGGAGGAGCACATCTCCTACTGTGTTATCAAATATATTACCGGAGCTTCGCTCCACATCCCTGATATAGGAACGCATATAACCGTATACATAGGCAAGCTCTCCACCACTGAGCATTTGAAAGGCATACGATTCATGACCGCTTCCGGCTTTCAGCCGCTCACCAGCCATCGCCGACTTATAGATGCTGCTGCCCGGATCATTAGAATACTGTACGCGACTGTACGGAAAATCGCTGGATGCTACATATGGTTCGGCAGAATTCGAATTGCTGTAATACCAGCCGATCGTACCTGCCTGCTCACCCACTGCGTTCGGGTTGATCAGCTTATTCAGTGAATTATTGGAATTGTATACATCAAAATCAGCATACGAATAGGCATTCCCTGCCGTATTACTTAAGAGCTTGCTTTTATAGATGATATTGCTTTGCCCGATGATCGGGGCAGGAAGACTTTGCAGGGCAGGCCTTCCGAACGCATCGAACACGGTTTGCGTGGCAAGGATATTCCCGGCAGTGTAGTTCTGTGTCTGCACGGTCCGCCCCAGCAAATCTGTATAAGTACGGGTCTGGGAAATGATCAGCCCCGCATCGTCGTATACGATCAGGTCGGTCCAGTTCCGTGAGTAATCAGCCGTTTCAATGGGAGTAGGATTATCAAGGCCTCGCTGAGCTCCGTCGGCCTCCGCCATAATAAGGCGTGCGCCGAGAGGGTTGCCGTTGCCTACTTTCCCGGTATCATCGGATACCATAAAGCTGATCAGCTCCATATCGATCAGGTTGCCCTCTATCGCTCCCGAATCAATATCAGCAAGCATCCAGAAATAATTACTCCCTTCTGTCAGTGTGAACGACATCCCGGAAAACGTATAAACGGGGTTCCCGATCATCACTGCTTTTTCTTCGAGGAGGCTCGCGCTTTCTATGCTCGGATATATACCGCTGCTGTATAATTTGATGCTCTTCAGATCATACAGGTTCGTAGTACCGCTCAACCGGAATTGTAATTGCTGGAGTTCCCCGGAATACCCGTAAGGATTAACCACCTGGATCCGTAACAGGCCCTGGTCGGTATCGCCGGGATATACAGTACCAGTTACCTGTCTTGCAGATGCAGTAAACTCTCCGATAGCGGCTTCTCCCTGCGTACATGTTAACTGATAACCATTCAGCTCACTGTTATTCAGGCTGACAGTGCTCAGATCCATATATAGCTCATTATATGTCTTCAGGTTTTCGGAGCCAAAAGAAATGCCGCCAATACCAATGGTAGCCCCGGAATTACCTGGTTCTGCACCACCAGTGGGATCATAATCGAACGAAAATGTATGGCTGAAATCATATACAAACTCAACCCTTCCGTCCGATTCATATAGCTTCAGCTGGAATGTAACCGAAGCCCCCGGTTCTTCCCGGATACCCCCGGTCCATGACATATCTTTCCATTGTACGATAAAGATATGGTCACTGTCGTTCGGGGTGGATACAAGGAGATAGCTCACTTCATAAAATTCGTTCTCACCCTGGCTGACATGGAAATTATCCCATAGCGGGGCAATGACAGGGCTCCCAATCTTAGCTACATTATTGCCATCCACACCGGGATCTCCGTCTCCCAGCGAGATCCACCCCTGAGGGTGAATCCTCACAGATGTATATGCTGTACCATCAAAGTTAAAGGTGATCCCGGTTGTAACCTCAGCGCTGAGCTCGGGTGTTTCTGTATCGGTAAAAATAACCGTCTTGCTTACGGCCAGCTCTGTTAAAGATACCGGTCCTGTTTTTTCAATTTCATAATTCGGTACGAGCTGCGCGTAAGACACGCAGCCGGCTGCCACCAGCAAAACCGTTAATAATGTATATCTGATTATGATCTTCATCTTGAATTCTTTTACGGTATGACCAATCCTGATTATCTGGCGTAATTATAGCGGTTCCGGGTTACTGTCTTCACCCCCGCCGCGGTTTCTTTACGGGTATAAGTTATCCTTCCACCCGCATCATATTCCACAAAGCTTACAAAGCCATCATTATTCATTACGGCTTCACCCAGGCTTCGTACTGCGTCGTATACCATACCCGTTACGACTGCATCTTCAGGTGCACACATCAGGTCATCAAAATAAGCAGCTCCCGAACCGGCCCTGGCCGTACCCACATTGAGGTAATGATCATCGGCATCGGTGGCTATAAAGTTGGAAGGGACTGGCATAACCACCTTTACCAGTGTCCAGTCGCCAACCGTTATATTAGCTGTGCTGTCCTTCCGTACTTCTTTATAATCTGAATAAGCCACCCCGGCTCTTTTGCCAACCAGCGAGATAAAGAGCTTTGTAGCAGCCGGAGAATCTTTGTGTATCCACATCCTGGCTACATAATTTTTCCCGGCAAGACCTACCATGTCAGAAGATTTAATAACGAAGTTCGGTCCATAGGTTTCTCCGGAAGCGATCTTACCCATGTACTTACCGGAATGTGCCTTACGACCCGAGGTAGAATCAACCCGGTAACTGCCATCATAACCATATACTTCTCCACCGTATTCGTACCGGCTGCTACCAAGCGGGATCTGCTCCTCAAAACCAGAATAAGCGAAATGAGCATATTTAACATTTTTTCCCGAGGCTAATACCCTGTTCTCCGTACCATATTTAATTGCCGAATAGTTATCCTTGTTGCTCTTTGTCTCCAATACGTTACCCATTGCATCCAATAAGGTTACCTCTCCGTCCAGGCGCCAGTTTGTATCACTCGTATCACCATTGAAAGAGTAATTCTTACGCGCTTTCCAATAGTTCCTGAGGGTATCGGCAACATACACGCCATGACCATATATATTAGTGCCTGAGAACTTTCGTACCAGGTCCTTGTTCGACCATTTTGTTCTTTCACCACCGATCAGTGTCTTTTCACTTTCTGCCACAGAACTTTGGGGCATATTACTTAAGCGATATGCTTTTACTTCTTTTTTACCGACAGCTAACAGGTTATTGTTATATCCGGCTCCGTTCAACGCGGAACCCATGCTGTCGTTCCCCGGCACCTGGTAAGCAGGTATAGTGAGTATCTCTTTAATGCCTTCCGAACGATCGTCCATTATCATCTTTACCGGTAACCTCGTAAGGCGATCGAATGCCACATTCTCTACCCGCGATTGCTCTGTGCCCATATATTGGGTCACCTCACTTTTGAGCACAGCAGTATAATTACGCATAATGGAGACTTTAGAAACCTGCATGGTACGTAAGACAGGAGCAATTTCTGCATGGTTAGTATATGAATAATTGTATCTGCTGTAAAATGCCTCTTCATTAAGTCCTATCGCGCGGTATGTACGGCTGACCACCCGAAGTGTATTTCCAAAGGAGTCCTTCACTATTGTGCGTGCAAGGGTACCGTAAAATGCGGCATTACTGTCGGCTACAATCGCGATCTGGGGCAGTGTAGTGCAATTCGTTCCGCAGCTTATCCCGTTGGAATGGGATACCACCGGTAAATAAGGTTCTTTATAATTGTTATACTGGTAGATTATAGAACCATCCTCCGTTCCATCGAGCCCTTTATTGGTCACCGTTACCATAGAATAACCGACTGTAGGCCTGATTATATGAGTTTCAGAATTATACGAAGATGTGAGTAAGTTATAACTCCAGAAATCCCAGGGTTCAAATACTCTCTTAGGAAGCGCGAACCACCCCGGCTCAGAGCTGGCAATACCCGACTCATATTGATATTGCTTCTTATACTCCTCCTGGCTCTCCGGGTCTTTCATGCTGATGCTTTTCACCCTAAGCCCTCCACCATATACAAATGAAAGATCGAGATTAATAAAGCCATCACCTCTCTCCTTTAAATAACTTGAATAATATGCAGCGTTATAATCGGTTGGGTTAGAAATATTAAGTAAAATCGTATTACCAGCAAGGTCATCTTTAATAGGGCTATATCCTGTAGCCAGATTATTACTGTATCTTGTATAACTGATATCTGCCCTACTCGCATTACGCAAAGGCATTTTGGCCAGGTATTTCAGCACTGAAGGCTCACCTGCTGTTCCACTCAGCCTTATAAACGGAGCGGCATCCTTGTCCAGGAAATATCCACGGGTATCATATCCCGTTCCCGATTCTTTTTCAGCATCATAGATCAGGAAGCTGCGGTTAGGACGAATCAATCCTCTCGAATATTCATCGTCATACCCCAGCCATTCATACCGGTCCGATTCATATTCCACCATAATCTCCGCTCCAATAGGAGTGGTAATTTTCTTAAGTGACCAGGCATCGGTATGCTCTTTGGATAGCTGGCTGGTATAATGTCCGCGGTACCGCTCATCAAAATCGCTCTTGTAGTATCCCCAGAAATCCTGCTGATCCGGGTGATAATCAGGATTCTTTACGGGATTATCCTGATCATAATCAAACTCATAGGAAGGAAAGACCTGCACACCCTGGTATTCCTTAAAGTGGATGCTGTTCAGCGTCAGCTTACCACTGTTATTCTCTTCTCCTGAAGCGGTTGCGGAGTATACACCTTTCAGGTAGCCTCCCGTAATTTCTCCCGGAGCATCCTTATAAGAACGCACAAAAAGGTTATTGGCATTGTTATATAATTTCCGGCATAAGCTGTAATCGGAAATAAGGTCTATTGTTTTAAGTGACCAGGCATCGAGCAGGCTTTTATTGATCGTATAATCTTTGATGTCGATCACCTTGTTCTGACCACTTGACAAGGCTTGCAGATAGCCCGTCATGACCTGGTTATCAAAAGTGCTTGATGATGTTAACAGGTTTTCATAAGTAAGTGACCCCAACTGATCATTCTTTACAAGTATGATCTTGCTCAGCTTCAGCTTCGGATTACATTTCAACGGGACTCCGGAGATAATATTGGAGTGCGCATCCATACGCAGATCTTTGATAAAGAATGCCGAATGTGTGGCTGTGCGAATAGCATTCAGGTAATAAAGCTGCTCGGTACTACGGTTGTAGCTTCCCTGTCGAGTGTATTTGTAATCCGATATGGCGTATTTAATGCTTTGTTTCCACGTCCAAAAAGGCATGGCCTGTGCCATCAGGTCGAGTGTGGTATAATTATAAAAGGGAAAGGTAGTAGAAAAGTTATCCTGCCATAAGCCATAATCAAAGGAAGTCCAGTACCCCATATCTCCCTGATCGGCTACACCATTACTATTGGCATCCTTATAATCAAGACCTGTTATTGCTGTCAGCTTCCAGGATGTGGCATACAATCCTGCACTAATATTTTTTGTATAGTTCTGATACTTATCGATCGAGTCGTATGCTCCAACCGTACTGGCGCGGGCAGTGTTCAATAACGGGAAGCTATGTGTTTCGTTATTTTTGGTATATACCGGCAAGGAATAATGATAAACCATTCCATTAGGTGATATGACCTGGAATGCCCCGATGCCATCAGCAGGAAAAGCGCTGGTATCACGTACGATTCCGCCGGGGTAGCTTGCCGTCTTCTGGAAGTCGAGGAAGCCTGAAGACGCTAATCCACCTGC
>CALNCF010000267.1 GCA_937875035.1 uncultured Sphingobacteriaceae bacterium
TATTTCGTGAGCGACCGCAAGGGCGGGCTCGGCAGCTACGACATCTGGCAGTCTACCTATGCCGGTGATGGCAAATGGTCGACCCCGGTAAACCTCGGCCCTACGGTCAACACCCCCTACGAAGAGATGTCACCCTTTATTCACAGCGACAACCAGACCCTGTATTTCAGCTCCGACGGCTGGCCGGGCTTCGGGAACCGCGACATCTTCTACAGCCGCAAGGGCAAGGACGGCAGATGGCAGGAACCTGAAAACATCGGCTACCCGATCAACACCTATAAAGAAGAAAGCAGCCTCTTCCTGAATACCGAAGGAAAGAAGGGCTACTTCGCCTCTAACAACCTCGAAGGCATGGGTGGCATGGATATTTATACCTTCGAGATCCCTGAAAAGGCGCGCCCCCGCTTCGTGACCTATGTAAAGGGTATCGTGAAAGACAAGCTCAGCGCCCAGCCCCTGCAGGCTAACTTCGAGATCATCGATGTAGCGACCGGCGATACCCTGGTATCTTCCAACAGCAACCTCGCTACCGGGCAGTTCCTCGCCACCCTGCCTGCGGGCAAGACCTACGGACTGAACGTGAACAAGGAGGGCTACCTGTTTTACTCTGACAACTTCTCCCTTTCTTACAAGCAATACAAGGAGCCCTTCCAGCTCGATGTACCCTTGCAGCGCATCCAGGTGGGCAGCAAGATCGCCCTGCGGAACATCTTCTTTGAAACGGGCAGCTTCAAGCTGAAGAATGAATCGAAATACGAGCTTACTAAGCTGGTGCAGTTCATGAAGAGCAACCCGACCGTGATCCTGGAGATCGGCGGGCGTACGGATGACAAGACCAACATGACCCTTTCGAACAACCGGGCAAAAACCGTGTACGATTACCTCGTGAAGCTGGGCATCGCCCCCGAACGCCTTAAATACAAGGGCTACGGAGAAACCTCGCCGGTAGAGTCTAATGCCACAGAGAATGGCAGGGCGAATAACCGGAGAACCGAAGTCAAGATCCTTGGGAACTAATATTTATACTAAACAGATATGGAACAAAACCTGAAAAACCACCGGAAACTAACACCCGCATATCACTTTGTGCTCGTCCCTCTTACCCTGGCGGGACTCATAGGTGCCTGCGTTAACCTCTGCCGTTCAATATGCAGCGGCGACAGCCTTAGCGCTGTGCTCATCCTCTGCATCTTCATAGTATTGGGAGTATGCGTGGGATTGCTGCGCACTTTTTCACTTCGTGTGCAGGACCGGGTGATCCGCTCGGAAGAAAACTTCAGGCATTTCCGCCTTACCGGGCAGCCCTTACCCGATGGACTACGCATGAACCAGGTCATCGCGCTGCGCTTTGCTTCGGATGCAGAGTTCCCGGCTTTAACGGCACGTGCCCTTCAGGAGAAAATGGGGAATAAAGCGATCAAAAAGGAGATCAGGCGCTGGCGTGCGGATCACTTCCGTATTTAAAAGATCATCCTCCGGCAACACATACAAAGCGGGAACCATCTTACGATCGTTCCCGCTTTGGTTTTATATCATCATGATAAGGGCTGATAGAGGTTGGCTTACCCTGTTAAACGTCTCTTCTACTTTTTCTTGATACAAAAGTGGAATCTATCTTTGACCTGCTTACTAAACGACGTGGCTTCCTCTAAAAACAAACGGTTTCTTATGCACGAGGAAAACCGGTTGCAGTCAGGCCATAGCAGGTAAAGGATTTTGGCTAAAAGACATTCGTTCTTCCCCGCAAGAAAACATTACTGTATCGCTTCGCGGATCCGTGTCAGCTTGATCATCAGGTCTTCCAGCAGATCCAGAGGCAGCATGTTCGCGCCATCCGATTTCGCGTTCTTCGGGTCCGGGTGAGTTTCAATAAATAAGCCGTCTGCACCCACAGCAATAGCCGCCTTCGCGATGGTCTCGATCAGCTGGGGCTTCCCGCCTGTTTCCCCTGAGCTCTGGTTCGGTTGCTGCAGCGAGTGCGTCACATCCATCACCACCGGTACTCCCATGCTCCGCATCTCCGGGATACCCCGGAAGTCGACGATCAGGTCCTGGTAGCCGAAGGTGTTTCCTCGGTCGGTCAGGATCACGTTCGGGTTCCCGCTTTCGGTGATCTTATCCACGGCAAACTTCATCGATGCCGCAGAAAGGAACTGCCCTTTCTTTACATTCACTACCTTACCTGTATGGGCCGCAGCCACCAGCAGGTCGGTCTGCCGGCAAAGGAAGGCAGGGATCTGCAATACATCTACATAAGCCGCGGCCATGGCCGCTTCGTGACTTTCGTGAATATCGGTTACGGTTGGCACGCCGAATGTTTTACCTACTTTCTCCAGTATTTTCAGGGCTTTTTCATCGCCGATCCCGGTAAAGGAATCGAGCCTGGAACGGTTTGCCTTGCGGTAGGAACCCTTGAAAATATATGATACGCTCGGCGATCTGCAGGGCCATGTCTTCGCCCTCAATGGCACAGGGTCCGGCCATCAGGAAGAAATTCGAGCTGTCTGTATGCTTTAACTGGGGAATCTGGATCATATGGAAATCGTATTAAACGAAAGCGCACAGGGCTTCCGGGGTTATCTTATTTTTGTTATTCAGAGGATCAGTTACCGAGCTCCGACATGAATTTAATGCGCATCAAACGGATCTCCTCGCGGGAGTATTCGTTCTCGCCCAATTCAGCCAAAGCATCGTCGATCGAATCGGATTCGGCGGCGCGGAAATAATCGAACACCTCATCCTGCCGTTCCTCGTCCAGCACTTCGTCGATGTAATAATTGATATTGATCCGGGTTCCGGAGGAAACAATGGCCTCCAGCTCATGGATCATCTGCTCCATGTTCAGGCCCTTGGCACTGGCGATGTCTTCCAGCGGGATCTTACGGTCGATATTCTGGATGATCGCCACTTTGATCGCCGATTTATTAGCGGCCGTTTTCACCACCATGTCCATCGGCCGGTCGATATTGTTCTCTTCTACGTACGCCTTGATCATAGCCACGAAGGGAGCGCCGAATTTAAGCGCCTTTCCGGCTCCTACACCCGAGATCTGCTTCAGCTCGTCCATGGTGACCGGGTAATGGGTCGACATCTCCTGTAACGAAGGCTCCTGGAAGACCACAAAAGGAGGAACATTGTTTTTCTTCCCGATCTGCCTGCAAAGGTCTTTCAGCATGTTGAACAGCACGGTATCCGTAGCGGCGCTGCCTTGTGCGTCCTCATCGCCTTCATCGTCGGTTTCAAAGTCGCGGTTCAGGGTAAAGGATACCTGCTGCGGGTTGTTCAGGTATTTGATCCCGTTATTGGTGATACGGAGCAGGCCGTAGTTCTCTATGTCTTTCTGTAAATAGCCGCTCAGCAAA
>CALNCF010000268.1 GCA_937875035.1 uncultured Sphingobacteriaceae bacterium
TTATGTAAACTCGCTCTACACCGCCAAGATCTCCGAGATCAACCTTAAGCAACTGGCAGGCTCGCTCATCTCTTTCTAAAAAGAGTACGATCCGGTTTGTTCTCAACCTCTTAGAGGGGAGCAAACCGGATTTTTCATTTTGATTTTACGTGAATCGGGGTATATTTGGCAAAGAATCCTTCGGTCAAAAATGAAAAAAATCCACTTATTGATTGTCGATGATCATCAAATGCTCATCGACGGGATCAAAGCATTACTCACAGACCAGTCACAATTCCACATCGCCGCAGAGGCCACCCGGGGCTCTGAAGCGCTATCCCTGCTCGAAAAACACCCTGTAGATATTGTTGTTACGGACATCAATATGCCCGAAATGTCGGGTGTGGAGCTCGTCAAGGAGATCAAGGCGAAAAATGCCGGCATTAAAATACTGGCGCTCTCCATGTTCGGGGAAAAGCAAACCATTAAGGATATGATCGATGCCGGGGTTTCCGGGTATATCCTGAAAAACACAGGCAAGAAGGAGCTGGTCGATGCCCTGAGCAAGATCGCCGCAGGCGGGATCTTCTTCAGCGATGAGGTAACTACCGAGATGATGCGGGCCATGACCGAACCCTTAGTCGCCGAACCATTGATCACACAGGTGAACCTGACCCAGCGCGAACGCGAGATCCTGAAGCTGATCACCAAGGAATACAGTAATGTGCGGATCGCCGATGAGCTCTTCATCTCCGAACGCACCGTAGAGACCCACCGCAAGAATATCTTCCGTAAAACCAATACCAAGAGTATCGTGGGACTGATTAAATACGCTTACGAGAACAAACTGATCGACTAACTTAACACACATTATCTTGAAACCAAACCTGCTTACTTCTTCGCTGCTGCTATTTTCTGCAATCACCCTGTTGACCGTATCTTCCTGCAAGAAAGAAAGACCGGAACCACTCCCGGCTACCCAGAACAGCGGAAGCATAACGGTAAGTGAGGACGGGGAGATCCAGTTCAACGACGCAAAGGGTTCCCTGGCGACCATCCGGAGTATCGTCTCCTATACCTTCGGTCCGCAAACGATCAAAACCATTTACTACTCTGCCATGGCCGCGTTTTACGACCAGGTACCGGTCACCAATATGCTGGATGCCGGCATCGTTACCATAAACGGCGACACGCTCGACAATATGATGGGCATGTACAGCCGCTCGGAACAATACAACTTTATTACCGGCGGAGTGAACTGGGACGTTACAGGCAACCCGGCCAACAATATCAGTCCTTTTTCATATTCGGTTTCTGTGGATACGCCCTATTTCAACGACTGGACCGCGGTGTCTGTCATTGACCAGGCTGATCCCGACGGATTCACCTTAACGATCCCGGGCGGGTTCTATAAGACGGATACCGTAATACTCACGCTGTCTTCTTCTGCCGACCCGGAAGAACGCATCTCGAAGCTTGTAGCGCCAAACCAACCGCTGCATTTTACACCCGATGAGCTGCAGCAGATCAGCAAAGGTGATGTCATGATCGGCGTCATCGCAGCGCGATTCATCCCAAGAGTAGTCAATTCAAAAAAATACTATTTCATTAACGAGTTCCAGCGTTCGGCAAATACCCTGCTGGATTAATCTCATACATTTCATGATCACAGAAAAGCCTGCCCTCATCGCGCAGGCTTTTTTCGTATCCGTATCAGACGGTATATAAAATACCCTGCCCCGGGGATTGCCTGTTTTTCGATTAACCCTCACTTTTACATCATTGACAAGAAAGATTTTTGCGACCGCATGAAGCATACCTGAGTATGTTTCATAGGGTTTAATTAAGTGGAGACCGGTCCGGAAACGGGCCGGTTTTTTTGTTTGATATCTCCTGCTCCCGGTCTTCTCCAATACCATCCGTACCAGTGGGTATAAAAAATTACCCGTCAATCGGGATTGATCGCCAGGCCGCTACACCTCAATTTTACAGCGTAATAAAACAACTAATTAAACCATTTAAAGTATCATGAAAAAACTCATCATCGCATTGCTCGTACTCTTCGCCGGGCAATTACAGGCGCAGAGCCTCGTATCAGAAAAAAAGATAGAGCTTACCAAAGATCAGCGTAAGAACGAACCGCTGGGCGCTTTATACAACGCACAAAGCGGGGGCGCGCTCGTATACTTCGAGAGCCAGAAAGCCAAAAAAGAAAAGGGCAGCAAACGTACCTGGCAACGGTATGAAATGGCGACCGATAAGGATCTGAATGTAACCGGCGGCGACTATGTTACGCTGGGCACCAAGCATGCTGTAAGACCAAGAATATTCTTTGATAATTTCCGGATCGGTTACACTTCATGGATCGACGACGAAGGAAAGAATGACATGATGATGATCCAGGTGATCAAATTCGACAACCAGAACAAGATCATGGAGATCAAGGATTTCGAAGTGTGTGCCGAAAAGGAGTTCGGGAACTACCGCATCATCCGTGCAGGCAACGAGATCATTATGATGGTGCAGATGGAAAGCAAATCGAAAGACAAGAACGAACGCGGACTTGACTATGTAAAATACTATCGTATTAATGCCAATACGCTCGAGGTTGTCGCGCAGAACGATCTGAATCTTTTAGGAAGAAGAGAGTTCGGCCTGGAGAACCTGATGTTCCATAATAACAAAATCTATATGGTGGGCATCGAGTTCCAGCAGATCAAGCCTTTCAAATGGAAATTCCCGAAATCGTATATGCTCTTTAAATTATCGATGGACGGAAACGAAGAAGCGCGTTCGGTGGTTGAGCTTCCACAAGGCTTCCGCGCAGCAGGAGTGCAGATGGCCGCTAACAATAACGACCTGGTGATCGCCGGCGAATACGCATCGGGCAAAGCCAAACAAGTAGCGCCTAAGCAGCCCGCACAGAACAAAACCGTTAAGGTGAGCAATCCATATATCGGGCTCTTCATTATGAAATATGACGCGAACAGGCTGGAGCAAAAAGCAGTGAACACCTACGATTATGAGAAAGACATCATGAAGAAGCTTCGTAAGGGAAACCCGGGCTTCAGCAAAAAGGGAGGAAGCTTCTCGCTGAACGATTTCTATTTCCTTTCCGACGGCAGCTTCTATATCACCGCAGAGATGTTTGTTAAATACTGGCAGACCGAGGTATCGAAGTCGACAGCAGGAAACATGACCATCACTACGTACCGCTACTATACACACTACAAATACTTAGATGCCATCGTGTACAAGTTCTCACCGAACGTAGAGCTTGAATGGCTGGTACAGATCGACCGCGATATGTACGCACGCAAGTACGACGGTCACCTGAAATCGGAAAAGCCGATCGACCCGGGAAAGCTGGATACCTATGTCCTGAATGGCGACAAGCTTGCCGCGTTCTACAATACACCGGGCAAGAAATATAATGCCAAACGTTTCGGCTTATCGGCGATCACAGTAACGAAAGACGGGGAAGCAACGGATCCGATCGACTTCAACAGCGAGTTCCAGTTCTGCCAGATCGATGGCGGGCTGATCCGGATCGACAATGATCACCTGATCGCGGTAGGTACAGACAAAAAAGGGGACAACCTTTGGTTCAAGAAAATCAAGATCAACTAATTAACTAAACCATCATACCGGACCCGTGGAAACGCGGGTCCTTTTTTATCACACCACATCATGAAAAAACTATTGATCATGCTGTGTCTCGCGATGCTGGCATATACATCGCAGGCGCAGACCAAAGAATATACCGGCGATCCTGTTACCTTCATTAACGATGACGGCTACCAGGGCAAGGGATGGTTCCCCGGGAAGTATTACATCAAAATGGATGGGAAAAGCTATGGCTATTACGTTTCGCAGGGCGCGAAGGGCGTAGTGAAAGAAACACCCTTCGACGCGAAAAAATACAGCAAGAAGACCAGCCATAAGACCAGCAGCGTGGAGTCGTTTAACGGTATCCTGTTCAACAATGCAGGACAGGAGATCGGCAAGTTCCAGATCCGTGGCATGCAGGGACAGTTCACCTTTTATGAGCCTTACAAAGTAAAATACATCAAGGGTATTAATGGCCGGAAGATGGCAGAGCAGCTGATCGACGAAGGCTTCTTAACCGCGAACTGATGAAGCGGGCCCTGATGATTATACTCCTGCTGGCTATGGGCCAGGCAGGCTTCGCGCAGAAATCGTACACCTACCTGGGTGGCGGACTGAGCGCTGGCGTTTTGAATTACAAACGCCTCGACCAGATGGTCGACAATTACAACATCACACGAACCGGTGCGAACGGCTCCATTGCCCTGACCAAGCAGATGGAGAAATTCCGTTTCCATACCGGTTATCACGCGGCCTACGGATGGGTGAACGCGGAAGAAGGCTGGATGGCTGACCTGCGTTTCTCCACGCGTAAAGCGACATCACGCGCGGAAGCCGCCGGGAATAAATACCGGGAGCTGGAACTCAGGAACAATATGCTCAGCATCGGCGGTGGCTATACCTTTATCAATTCAGGGCTGATTGACATGATCGGCGGATTGACTGCTGATTTCGGAGCCATGACCTTTTATTCGCAAACCGATTCGATACCGAGGGCTAAGATGATGTCGGAAGGAGCTTTGGGAAACAGCCTGTTCGTGCAGACGCATGTTACCTTTGGATTTATCGGCTTGGCCGCGCGGGCTTATTACCAGTTCCAGTGGTTCAGCACGCCGCTCGACAAGCTCGACAAGCAGATCAACCCTTTCACTCCGCAGGCGCTTGACAAGACCTTCAACTATTCCGACGATATCGGCCTGGAAGTAAGCGCGATTATTATGTTCGGCAAGAAAAAGATGAATACCAATAATAAGGTCATCCGCCGGAAATAAAATAAGACTACCCGGAAGCTGCATAACGGAACGCAGAAGATCACCGTGAATACAGGCTTATCAGAAGAAAACAATCTCGAAGATAAGCCCGGAAAACAGCATTGGTCTTCTGCGTTCTTTTTATATTCCGGCAGGAGAAAAGAAATTCTCTTCACAATAAGAAACACGGAAAAAACATAACCGGCTTCCCGCATTTTTTCGTCCCGCGCATCATCTTTCTCTCAAAGCATTCTGAAATTAGCGCAGAATTATGGACATTTACGTTCATGACACGATTAGGATTTAAAGTATTGATCATCCTGTTAGGCAGCGCATTTACAGCAGCGGCCCAGCAGAAACAACTGAATGCAGCAGAGATCCAGCTGGCCCTTGGCAAGCTGAATACTACAGGCTCTGTATTATATATCGCAGCACACCCCGATGATGAGAATACCCGTCTTTTAACATACCTCGCCAACGAGCGTAAGCTGCGGACCGGGTACCTCTCCATGACACGCGGAGACGGCGGACAAAACCTGATCGGCACCGAACAGGGTGAGCTGCTGGGACTGATCCGCACGCAGGAATTGCTCGCCGCACGGAGAACCGATGGCGCCGAACAGTTCTTTACCCGCGCCAACGACTTTGGCTTTTCGAAGAACCCTGAAGAAACCTTCCGTATCTGGAACAAAGAAGAAATATTATCGGATGTCGTGTGGGTGATCCGTAACTTTCAGCCCGACCTGATCATTACGCGCTTTCCTACAGATGGCAGCGGCGGGCACGGTCATCATACCGCGTCCGCGATCCTGGCGGAAGAAGCGTTCGATGCAGCCGCGGATCCGAACCGCTTTCCGGAGCAGTTAAAATATGTAAAGCCATGGAAGACCAAACGCATGGTATGGAACGGGTTCAATTTTCAGGGTTTGGCGCAAAGCGACGGGAAGGATTTTGTGAAGATGGATGTAGGAGCCTATAACGTGCTGCTCGGGAAGAATTACGGAGAGATCGCTTCCGAAAGCCGGAGCATGCACAAAAGCCAGGGCTTCGGTGTACCCATGCAGCGCGGCAGCATGAACGAGAGCTTCCGGTATGTAAAGGGGGATTCGCTGAAGCAATCCATTTTTGAAGGCATGAATTTCAACTGGTCGAAAGTACCAGGCGGAAAAAAGGCAGAGGCATTGATACTGAAAGCGCAGAAAGCCTATACGCCCGCTAACCCATCAGCCATTATCCCGATCCTTATACAGGTATATGATGCCTGCGATCAGCTTGCCGACCCCTATTGGAAGGAGCAAAAGAAGAAGGAAACCATGCAGCTCATCAATGCCTGCGCCGGGCTTTGGTTTGAAGTCACAGCCAGCGACTTCAGCACCGTACCGGGGCCGCCTGTGAAGCTGACCGTATCGGCGATCAATCGTTCGGGCGCTGCGGTGCAACTGCAAAGCGTAAAGCTCCTGAACAGCTTCGACACTACCTTCAAAGCTACGCTGGCCACCAATACACTGTTCAGCTATACCAGAGATATCCAGGTTCCCATGGAAACGCCTGTATCCAACCCATACTGGCTAAACGCGCCGCACAGCCTGGGCTTGTTCACCGTTAACGATCAAGCGTTGATCGGCAAGCCGGAGAGCGAACCTAACCTGGTTGCAGCATGGACCTTCAGCATCGCAGGGAAGACCTTCAGCATGAACACCCTTGTCAGATACAAATGGACCGACCCGGTAAAGGGTGAGCTGTACAGGGCCGTGGAAGTGCTCCCACAGGTAACCATCAATATGCATGAACGGGTGCTGGTGTTTACCGATATGCAGCCGCGTAAATTAAAGGTCACGGTGAAGGCTTTCGCTGATCAGTCGAAAGGTGTGCTGCGCATCGCACAGGTACCCTCTCTGAAGATCAGCCCGGCAGAGCAAAATTTCAGCCTCGACAAAAAAGGCGATGAGGCCATTTATGAATTCACCATCAGTCCCGCAGGGAATACGACAGAAACAGCGACCCTGCGTGTTACAGCCGACATCCATACGAACACTTACACGCAAAGCCTTACACGCATTGAATACGATCACATCCCTGTTCAGACCTGGCTCCGGGAAGCCAGCGTGAAGGTGGAAACCATCAACCTGAAAAAGAAAGGAAAGAAGATCGGTTATATTGCAGGCGCGGGCGATGAGGTGCCGGAAGCCATTAAGCAAATGGGCTATGAAGTGGTTATGCTGAGCGATGAGAAGATCAGCAACGACACGCTTTCGAATTACGATGCCATCATTACCGGCGTGCGTACCTATAACATCAACGAGCGCATGAAGTTCCATTACCCGAAGCTGATGCAGTATGTGCAGAACGGTGGTAATCTCATTGTTCAATACAATACCAACAATTTCATCAGCAGTGTAAAAGCCGAAATCGGTCCCTACCCTTTTAAAGTGACCCGCGACCGGGTAACAGACGAAACGGCGGAAATGCGGATCGTAAACCCGGAGCACCCGGTATTGAACACACCGAATAAAATTACCGCGGCCGATTTCGATGGGTGGGTACAGGAACGGGGGTTGTATTTTGTTTCTGATATTGATCCAAAATACCAGACCATTTTTTCCTGCAATGATCCCGGCGAAAAAGCCAACGAGGGAAGCATGATCATCACCCGGTATGGCAAGGGCTATTTTGTATACACGGGGATCGCGTTCTTCCGCGAGCTGCCCGCGGGTGTACCCGGAGCCTACCGCCTGTTTGCCAACATGATCAGTTTAGGAAAATAAGCATGAGCATCACCGAAGAAAAAACACCCGTATTTAAAAGCTGGAGCCGATGGTATCTGCTGGTGCTGGCTGCGCTCGTACTTTCGATCGTGGGCTTCTATTTATTTACCCTGTACTTTAGTTAGACCTATATGCGCCCTGCTCCTTACAGAGCAGGCGCCAGATATTGCCTATGAGTTATATTGACTGGATCGTACTCATCTCAACCCTTTTACTCATTGTACTGTACGGCATTTACAAAAGCCGCGGGAGCCGGAACATCGATGGCTTCCTGCTCGCCAACCAGTCTTTGCCCTGGTATCATGTCGGGCTCTCGGTTATGGCGACACAGGCCAGCGCGATCACCTTTCTTTCGGCGCCCGGGCAAGCCTATACCGATGGCATGCGCTTCGTACAGTTCTACTTCGGTCTGCCTGTCGCAATGGTGGTTCTGTGCATCACCTTTGTGCCTATATTCCACCGGCTGAAAGTATACACGGCTTATGAATTCCTCGAGAACCGCTTCGACCTGAAGACCCGCGCACTTACCGCTTTTCTGTTTCTCCTGCAACGCGGACTCTCCACGGGGATCACCATTTACGCACCTTCCATTATCCTTTCCACCATCCTCGGGCTCGACATCCGCGCGACCACGTTATTTATCGGTTTCCTTGTGATCATATACACGGTATACGGGGGAACGAAAGCAGTATCCTATACGCACATGCTGCAGATGGGTATCATCTTTATGGGGATGTTCGTTGCAGGATATATGGTGGTACATCTACTGCCTGAGCAGGTTACATTCGTAGACGCTTTGAAGCTGGCCGGAAAATCCGGGCGGCTGAACGTGGTCGACTGGAACTTCGATCTCAGTAACCGTTACAATGTATGGTCGGGGCTGATCGGGGGCTTCTTCCTGGCACTGTCGTACTTCGGTACAGACCAGTCGCAGGTAGGGCGTTATCTTTCCGCGAAGTCTGTCAGCGAAAGCCGGCTGGGACTGATCATGAACGGGCTGGTGAAGATCCCGATGCAGTTCCTCATCTTGCTGGTGGGCGCGCTGGTATTCGTATTCTACCTTTTTCATTCGGCGCCCTTACAGTTCAACCCGAACGAACGGAACAAGATCCTGCAAAGTGAGCATGCCGCGGAATACCTCTTGCTGGAAAAAAATTACAACGAGCTTTCCATAGAAAAAGGCAGGCAGGCTGAGCACCTGGTAAGCGCCATGCATACCGGGACCGAGCAACAGGTAGAAATACACCGGCAGGCATTGAACGATGCGCAGCATAAAGCCGACAACATACGCAAGGCTTCCAAAGAGCTGATGATGAAGAGCGATGCCTCCTCTGATACCGACGACAGTAATTACGTGTTCCTTACCTTCGTTACCAGCTACCTGCCCAAAGGCCTGATCGGCTTACTGATCGCGATCATCTTCCTGGCATCCATGGGTTCCACGGCATCGGGACTGAATTCGCTTGCATCCACTACAGTGGTCGACATCTATAAAAGGCTGATCTATAAGAATGGCAGCGATCATCATTATTTATCCGCTTCGCGCTGGTCGACGATCGGCTGGGGTGTCTTCTGTATGATCGTGGCGCTGTTCGCGAACCGCCTGGGCAACCTGATCGAAGCAGTTAACATATTGGGTTCGCTGTTTTACGGGACCATCCTGGGCATCTTCCTCGTCGCGTTTTATTTTAAGCAGATCAAGGGGCAGGTGGTATTCTTCGCCGCGCTGATCGCCGAAGCGCTCGTGATCATGTCGTACATCTTCGACCTGACGGCGTTCCTCTGGCTCAATGTTATCGGCTGCGCGCTGGTCATCATGATCTCGTTCATGCTGAAGCCGTTCATCAAGCCAAGGCCTGACCAGGGATAAGACATCAGCTGTAAGGAGCAGGCATAAAAAAAGCATCCACCGCTTTGGCGGTGGATGCTTTTCAATGATAAACCTCTTAAAAAATTATTTCTTCTTAGGAGCCTTTGCCGGCGCGGCAGCAGGCTGTGTTATTTCAGCGATCAGCTTGTCGTTCAGTGCCACGTAATCATCGTTACCGGCTTTCTTAGCTGATTCTTTGGAAGCGTTTGCCGCAGCAACGGCGCCGTTCACATCATTCATCTTTTTCAGGATCTTCGCTTTCAGGTGCATCATCCAAAACGCGTCTTTGTTCATTTCAGTAGCTTTGTTCACCCATGATAAAGCCTGGTTCATATCCTTACCGCTTTCATAGTAGTAAGAAGCTGCCGCGAAATAAGTATTCGCTTCCGGCTTAGGGTTCAGGGTCTTGTCGATAGAAGCCATGATCTTGGCATCGATGTCTGTTTCTACCTTAAAGCTTACTTTTGTTTTTTCCCAGGAGATATTCATCACCAGGCTGTTCGCCTGTACATCCGAAGCATCGATCGTAAACGACTCTACCAGGTATGGAAGCGCCTGAGGCTTTACTTTAAAACGCAGCGCGTCATTTTCCGCTTTATAATCGGCAGTACCTGATTTAAGATCTTTGTTGATGATCACGGTCCACTCTGCTTTACCAGGGATCGTGAAAAGTGAATAATCGCCGGCAGCTAAAGTCTGTCCATCGATCTTTACATCATCTGTAAAAGAGATTTTGGTCGAAGCGTTCGCGCCGGTTCTCCATAATTTATCAAAAGGAACCAGGTCACCATAGACCACGGTCACTTCACCTAATCCGAACGTTTGTTTAACAGTCGCTGCCGGGCTCGGCTGCGGAGTTTTCACCTGTGCCTGCGATACACCCGCAAAGGCAACACATGCAAGAATAAGAGTTGTAATTTTTTTCATAATGGATTGTGATTGGTTTTAATTTATGGTTAACAAAATTTCTTCCGGAAAGTTTTCAGCCCGGAACCGAAAATACGGATTATAAAATTTACAGGAATGATCTGGAAGAAGCAGCCATATCAGCCTTTTTCCGCACGAGGCAAAAAGAATATTACGAACGGAAGATAAACTGCCTGATCTTGCGCAGGGGCTTCATGTACAGGGTAAAGAACCAGGGTTTCAGCCCGTTCAGCTCCCAGGCCCGGCGGTCTTCGCGGTTGCCCAGCACACGGTTTTGCACCGAGGCATTGCTTACCCCACCCAGGCGCATCCTGATCAATACCTTTGGAAGGTAAGCCACACGGATCCTGTTCTTATGGATCAGGCGCAGCATCATTTCGTAATCCGCGGAGATGCGGAAGCTCGTATTGAAAAGACCATACTGTTCGTAGCAGGCTCTTTTTACAAAGAAGGTCGGATGCGGAGGCATCCATCCCCAGCGGAAGCTTCCGTCTTTATAAGCGCCCGATTTCCAGTAGCGTTTTACACAGGTAGTATCCTTTTCATCCACATAGACCAGGTCGCCGTACACCGCATCTGCCTGCTGTTCGCGGATGGTCCGCACCACATCCGAGATCACCCCAGGGTAAGCGTATAGATCATCAGCATTGAGAATGCCCACCAGCTCGCCGGTAGCCCGCAGGATCCCTTTGTTCATCGCATCGTAGATCCCCGCGTCTTTCTCAGATACGAATACTGAGATCCGTTCGCCATACGAGCGTACGATCTCCGCGGTACGATCGCTGGAATTCCCGTCGATAATAATGTACTCGATATCCGGGTAATCCTGCGAGAGCACCGAATCGATGCAGGCCGCAATGGTTTGCTCTGCCTGGTAACAAACGGTAATGAGCGATACTTTCATCAGGAGCGACGTACTACACAATTGCCGAGCACCAGCATGTCCATCTGCGTACGCAGGTAACAATCCAGCGCCTCTTTCGGCGTGTTCACGATCGGTTCGTTCTCATTGAAGGAGGTATTCAGCAAGATAGGGACACCTGTCTTCTGGTAGAAGGCATGAATCAGCGCATGATATCTCGGCTCTACGGCCGCATC
>CALNCF010000269.1 GCA_937875035.1 uncultured Sphingobacteriaceae bacterium
CTACTCTCCAACTTTATCGTTTTGTCCGTCGGAGAAAACGATAAAGTTGGAGAGTAGCAGTAAGATGAAGATCTGTTTCATTATTTTTAAGGATTAGGTTTCACGGGCATTGCACTTGAATGCCTCATTACAAAGATGGGATCGCTCCGCAGGAGATCCTGTTAGCGAGTAGTTATCGACTTGTTAATGACTTGTTAAAGGAAAAGAGAGGCTGTGGAAAATACTTAGTTTTGAACTACTGAAATGTACCCGTCTATGCCATATGCGTATCTGTCTCCGCCAATGAACAGCGCGGAACTCTTTCCGGTGATCAAGAAACAAACGGTATCCGTATGAAGCTGAACCGTACTTATCTTTTTATCGCCATTTCTTCCATTGCCTTGTTCATTGTGCTGGTCATCCAGGTGAGCTGGATACTGGAAACAGCGAAGATGAAGGAGGCGCTCTTCAACGAAAAGGCGAATATGGTCCTTTCCAAAACGGCTGAAGCGCTTTCTGCGGATAAGGAGACTTGCAGGAACCTGGAAGGCAGTGCCGGCACGGATGATGCCCGTACACGTGGATTATTTCTTCGAAGGAAAACCGGGGCCGGCGAAGAATCCGGGCGCGGGTCCTGCTAATGATTTCTTTCCGAAACAGGCCTTTGCCGCTCAACCAGGCTCTTACCAGACTTGCCTGGAGGGTGTATTGCCCGGGCAGAATGACCTGGAGCTGAAGCTGGTCTTTCCCGGCAAGGAACAGTTTATCAGGGCGGAGATGGGCTTGCCCTTTATCTCTTCCGTGATCCTGATCCTGGTGGTGCTGATCATGTCCTGGCGAACCATTCTTTCCCTGCTGAAGGAGAAGCGCATATCCGAGCATACCACCGATTTCCTGAATAATATGACGCATGAATTCAAGACACCGCTCACAAACATTGCGCTGGCCGGTAAGATGATGACCAAGGATTCGAATATCGGGCAGGAGGAGCGGGTGAAACATTATTCGGGGATCATACTTGAGGAGAATGAAAAGTTGCGCCTGCAGGTGGAGCAGGTATTGAGCATGACCGCGCTGGAAAGAGGGGAGATCCCTTTGCATAAAACGGAGCTTGATTTTCACCAGCTCATACGCGATTCTATCAAATGCATCGGCGTGCAGATCGAAAACAAGCAGGGCAGCCTGAACCTGGAGCTGCATGCCTGCCACGCACTGGTGAGGGGTGATAAGACACATCTTACGAATGCCTTGTGCAACCTGATCGACAACGCGATTAAGTATTCCCGGGAGAAGCCCGAGCTGTCGGTGCGTACGGAGAACGAAGGTCAGCACCTGGTTGTCATCGTAGCCGATAAGGGGATAGGTATCGAAAAAGAATACCAGAAGAAAGTGTTCGATACTTTTTTCCGGGTGCCGACCGGCGATGTGCATGATGTAAAGGGTTTCGGTTTGGGCCTGACCTATCTCAAAAAGATCGTGGAGCTGCATGGCGGTACCATCGGGCTCCGGAGCGAAACCGGGAAGGGAACTACATTCACTATTACCTTGCCTCATGCTTAAAGAACGGCTCCGCATATTACTGGCCGAGGATGACCTTAATTTAGGTGTCCTGCTGGTCGATTATCTGGAAACAGAGGGCTTTGATGTGAAGCTTTGCAAAAACGGGGCCCTGGCGCTGAAAGCTTTCCTGGTCGGCAGCTTCGATCTGTGTATCCTGTATGT
>CALNCF010000270.1 GCA_937875035.1 uncultured Sphingobacteriaceae bacterium
CTGGTTCGACTTACTTATGGTCAACAGGTGCTACATCTCAGACAATTGATGCTGGCTTATCCGGTACATATTGGGTAGTTGTTAACACAACCAGTGGATGTATGGTTACAGACACGATTGTGATCACTAACTCACCTGCTCCGTCGGTTGACCTTGGTGCTGACCAGGCGATCTGTGCGGGTGCAACAACAACACTTGATGCAGGAAACGCCGGAATGACCTTCTTGTGGTCAACAGGCGCTACATCTCAAACAATTACTGTTAACGCAGCGGGTACTTACTTCGTGAAAGTGACCAACCCTGCCGGATGCTCTACAAATGACACCATTGTGGTGACTGAGAAAGCAGTACCGGTAGTGAACCTTGGACCAGATCGCGATATCTGTACAAGCGATACCATTACACTTGATGCGGGTAACCCTGGAATGACTTACTTATGGTCAACAGGTGCTACTACTCAAACCATCAGGGTGTCTAATGCAGCGACATACTCTGTAACCGTTACCAACTCAGTGGGCTGTTCTTCAACAGATATCCTGATCGTAACGAACAAGCCAGAGCCTAACGCTACGTTTACAATTGGTACGATTGACAGAGGAAACGTAAGCTTCTCGTCTGTACAACAGGGAGGACATTCATACAGCTGGAACTTTGGTGATAACCAAACAACTACTGTAGCGAACCCTACCCACACATATCAGACAAATGGTACTTATACGGTAACCTTAACTGTAACTAACCTGAATACAGGTTGTAAGAGCACAACAACACAAAATGTAACGATTACTACAGTGGGTGTTGGACGTGTAGATGCAAGCGTATTCAGCCTTCAGGCGCTGCCTAACCCATTCGTTGGAAATACTCAACTGAAATATTTCTTAGCGGATGAAGGTAAAACAGTAACCCTGGAAGTATACGACATGTTAGGACGTAAGATCAGTACAATTGCTGAAAATGAAATCCAGTCTGCAGGAGATCACGTGTATGATTTCAACAGCAGCAACATTAAGAATACAAGCGGAGTATATATGGTAAGACTGATCGTAGACAATCAGATCGCCAATATGAGAGTGATCGATATCGCATCGAAATAATAATTCTCACTCCCAATCAGTAAAAAAGGCGCACCATTTGGTGCGCCTTTTTTTGTTATTAGCACTTAATGGCTGGGATTTTACGAAATGTGGATTATATTAGCATAACTAAACAAAAGCTTATGCACGGACACTTAGACAACATAGACATAGAAATACTGGCATTGCTGCAAAAAGATTCTTCGGTTGCAGTAAAGGATATTGCCAAAGCGGTGGGGCTGTCTGCAACGCCGACATATGAACGTATCAAGCATCTCGAGAACGAGGGCTATATTAAACAATACACGGCGATTTTGGACCGCGACAAGATCGGGTTCGATATATTAGTCTATTGCAATGTTACCCTGAAGGAACAATCGAAAACAGCATTGCTTGAATTTGAAATGGAGATCGCGAAGCTGAACCAGATCATGGAGGTGATCGGCTTATCAGGTAATTACGATTATATGCTGAAGATCGTTGTAAAAGACATTCACGCCTATAACGATTTTATTCTTAATACGCTTTCCAACATCCCGAATATCGGGCAGTTTCACAGTAGTATTGTGCTGGGCGAAATAAAGCGTGATACGGCCTACCCGGTACAGGTGCTGAAAAGCTAAAACTTATTTCACCCGTTCATCAAAAAGCTGCTGGATCTGATCGGAAGAATAACGATGGATCCCCGGTTTCTGCTCTTTGGCCATGGTAACCATGGCATGAGCTACCACCATCACATCGATAGGACGGTATTTTTTCATGGGTCCGACCATCAGCCAGGATAAGCTTCCCATAACCGATAAGGCAATCCGTTCGCCTAACCGGAATGTGGGCCTCAGTCCCTGTAAAACAGAGGGCCTGAAAATATGTACGGAGGAATACCCTGCTTGTTCTACGGCTGTTTCCATTTCACCCTTTACCCGGTTATAGAACACGGACGATCGGGAGTCTGCACCCATCGACGATACTACCAGGAATTGCTGCGCCCCATTTTGCTGTGCTGATTTGGCCAGGCGTACGGGGTAGTCGTAATCTACCTGACGGAAGCGTTCCTGCGAGCCCGCGTCCCTGATGGTAGTACCCAGGCAACAGTATACATCATCTGCTTTGATTGCGGATAAATGCTCTTCGATCCGATCAAAGTCAACTACGATCTGCTCCAGCTTTGCATCTTTCAGCGGAAGCTCCCTGCGCACGAGCGCGATCACCCTGTCGTATGCAGGGTCCATCAGTAAATAACTTAAGCAGAATTTACCTACCATTCCGGATGCTCCTGCTATTAATGCGGTCTTGCTCATGATGTGCCTGTATTAAAATTGACGGGTGGATAAATAATGATCTTCTTTTGCCCGCATCAGCGATTTCTGCTCGCGGCTTTTGTCTTTGTAACCAAGCAGGTGAAGTGTACCGTGAATGATCACCCGGCACACCTCGTCGTACTCATCGACATGAAACTTAGCGGCGTTCTCGCGGCACCTGTCTATGCTGATAAAAATATCTCCCAGAATCCTGCCCTCATCTTTCTTGCTTTCAGAATGATCGAAGGTAACGATATCGGTATAGGTATCATGATCAAGGTATTCCCTGTTAATGTTCAGCAGGAATTCGTCGGAGCAGAAAATA
>CALNCF010000271.1 GCA_937875035.1 uncultured Sphingobacteriaceae bacterium
GGGGTCAGAAAAAATACGCCATGCGCTTGTGGATGGACCCGGCCAAGCTGGCCTCCTACGGCTTAACGTCCATGGATATTGTGCAGGCTTTGAACCGGGAGAACGTGGAGCTGCCTTCAGGTAAGATCGTGGGTGATAACACCGAGCTTTCGGTGAACACCTCCGGGAACCTCGCTACCGAAGAAGAATTCAGCGACCTGATCATCAAGTCGGATGGCGATAACATCATCCGTTTGCGTGATGTGGGTAATGCCGTGCTCGGACCGGAGAACGAAGAAACCATGCTGCGCGAGTCAGGCCAGCCCATGGTTGCCCTGGCGCTTATCCCGCAGCCCGGCGCCAATTACCTCGACATCGCCAAAGAATTTTATAAACGTTACGACCAGCTTAAAAAAGAATTACCTAAAGATTACAGGCTGAACATCGCGCTTGATACGACTATTTTCGTACGTCAGTCGGTAACCGAGGTTGCCGAAACCATTATCATCGCGCTGATCCTCGTGATCCTGATCATCTACCTCTTCTTCCGCGACTGGAGCATTGCCTTCCGGCCGCTGATCGACATTCCTGTTTCCCTGGTTTCTACCTTCTTCATCATGTACCTCTTCGGGTTCTCGGTGAACGTGCTGACACTGCTCGCCATCGTGCTTGCCACGGGGCTGGTGGTCGACGACGGGATCGTGGTAACGGAGAATATCTTTAAGAAAGTGGAAGAGGGCTTGTCCCCGATCGAAGCTGCGATCAAGGGTTCGAACGAGATCTTCTTCGCCGTTATTTCTATTTCGGTAACACTGGCCGCGGTATTCTTACCGGTGATCTTCCTCGAAGGTTTCGTTGGACGATTGTTCCGCGAGTTTGGGGTCGTCATAGGTGCCGCCGTGCTGATCTCGGCCTTCGTATCCCTTACCCTTACACCAATGCTGAACGCCTATTTAATGAAAGGCGGACACCAGAAAAAGTCTAAGTTCTACGACCTCACCGAACCCTATTTTGAAAAGATGACCAGCGGCTACGCCGATTCTCTCGGGAAATTCATGACCCGTAAATGGCTGGCCTTCCCGATCATCGTGGTGTGCCTTGGCTTGATCGTATTCTTCTGGACCATCATACAAAAAGAAACCGCGCCCTACGATGACCGGAGCAGTGTGAACATGCAGATCACCGCACCCGAAGGCGCGTCGTATGAATACACCGATAATTTCATCCTGAAGCTTACCAACCTCATCAACGATTCCATCCCGGAAAAGGAGATCAACCTGACCGTAACCGCTCCCGGCTTTACCGGCTCGGGGTCGAGCAATACCGGTTTCGTTCGCCTGCGCTTATCAGAGCCCAATGAACGTGTCCGCTCCCAAAAGAACATCGCCGACCAGATGACCAAGCTCACACGAGGTATGAGCGAGGCACGTACCTTCGTGATCCAGCAGCCGACCATCGCCGTGAACCGTCGCGGAGGCCTGCCGATCCAGTATGTGATCCAGGCGCCGAATTTCGAAAAGCTGCGCGAAAAGCTTCCGCTGTTTATGGATGAGGTAAGCAAGAATCCCACTTTCACCGTATCGGATGTGAACCTGAAATTCAACAGGCCCGAGCTGAATATCTCTATCAATCGCGACAAGGCTCAGAACCTGGGCGTATCTGTGCTTGATGTGGCGCAGACCCTGCAGCTCGCGCTCAGCGGGCAGCGCTTCGCCTATTTCATTATGAACGGCAAGCAGTACCAGGTGATCGGCCAGTTCGATCGTGCCGACCGTAATGATCCGCTGGATCTTGCCTCTATCTTTGTACGGAACAATAAGAATGAGCTGGTTCAGTTGGATAACCTTGTCGACATTGTAGAGCGGAGCAGTCCGCCGCAGCTATACCACAACAACCGGTTCATGTCAGCTACCGTTTCTGCGGGGCTGGCGCCGGGCAAGACCATCGGCGATGGGATCGAAGCCATGAACACCATTTCAGCCAAAGTGCTCGACGACAGCTTCTCTACCGACCTGAGCGGCGAATCGCGCGACTTCCAGGAGAGCAGCTCTAATACCCTGTTCGCTTTCGGGCTTGCCTTGCTATTGGTATACCTGATCCTGGCGGCCCAGTTCGAAAGCTTCATCGATCCGTTCATCATTATCATTACCGTACCGATGGCTGTAGCCGGGGCGTTTTTATCGCTCTGGTTATTCGGGCAGACCTGGAATATCTTCAGCCAGATCGGAACGATCATGCTGATCGGTCTCGTGACGAAGAACGGAATCCTCATCGTAGAATTCGCCAACCAGCTCAAGGAGCAAGGCAAGCCACTGGCTACCGCCATTCACGAAGCTGCGGTCGCGCGTTTACGCCCGATCCTGATGACCAGCTTAGCGATCGCGCTCGGCGCATTGCCGATCGCCATGGCGCTCGGTGCCGCAGCCAAGAGCCGGATGGGGATGGGTATCGTGATCGTAGGCGGAACCCTGTTCTCCCTCATCCTTACCCTGTACGTGATCCCGGCGGTGTATGCCATGTGGTCGAAAGCCCATAAGCACAACGCGGAGCTCGAAAGAGCTACATCCGGAGAATAAAAAACAGAAAGACAAGGCGCGCTTCGCAGGAAGCGTAGATATAAGTAAACAACACACATGAAAAGAACGAGGTCGTTATTATATATATGGATCCTCTGCATGGTCTGTGCAAGCGTACAGGCCCAGGAATCTCTCTCGCTCGACCAGGCTATCAGGGTCGCGCTGGAGAATAATTATTCGATCAAGATCAGCAGGAACAACCAGGACATTGCCGAACGTAATGCCAAAGGCGCGATCAGCAATATACTGCCCGTGATCTCCGGCGATTTCGTGGCGAACAAAAGTGTTCAGAACACCGACCTCACCCTGCAGTCGGGAGCGACCCAATCGGTGAACGGCGCGGAAAACACGAATATGAATTATGGCATCGGGCTCGACTGGAAGATCTTCGATGGCTTCGAGATGTTTGTGAACTACGATCGTCTCAAGGAATTTCAGAAGCTTGGCGATGTGAACGCGAAGCTCTTAGTACAATCGACCGTAGCGGATGTGATCAGCACTTATTACGACCTGGTGAAGCAAAAGCAGGAGCTGGAAGCGAGCAAGGATGCCCTGGAGATCTCCCAGATCCGTTTGAGAGATGCTGATAACCGCTATAAGATCGGCCGGGGATCGAAGCTGGAAGTATTGGCTGCCCGTGTCGACCTGAATACCGATACCACTACCCTGCTGCGCCAGCTCGACTCTTATAAAAATACCGCAATCAGCCTGAACGAGCTCCTGGCCCGCGATATACATACCTCTTTTGAGGTAAGCGATTCGATCCTGATCGACCAGGGGTTATTGCTGGACAACCTGCGTTCTTCCGTGCAAAGCCAGAACCCGGAATTACTGTCGGCTATTATCAACCAGCAATTAAGCACCCTCAACCTGAGAGCTGTCCGCGCGAACCGTTACCCTGATATATCGCTGAATACCGGCTACAACTTTGCGAAGTCGACCTCGGCAACCGGCTTTGCCCGCGAGCTGAATGCACAGGGATTTAATTATGGCATTACGGCAAGCATCCCCTTGTTCAATGGCTTTTACCAGAACAGGAGCGAAAAGAATGCGCGGGTAGAGCTGAAAAGCGCAGAATATGAGCTGGAGCGCACGCAGCTGAATATACAGGCCCGCCTGCAGATCAACTACCAGAATTACCTTACCAGCCTGGAGCTGATCAAGCTCGAAGAAGCCAACCTGGATGTGGCTAAACAGAATATGGACATCAGCCTGGAGAAATACAAGCTGGGCAGTATTGTACCCCTGGAGCTGCGCGAAGCCCAGCGGAATTACATCGACGCGAACACACGTTA